>NZ_JBSQOT010000032.1:0-23281 GCF_055117995.1 Deferrivibrio sp.
GACTCTAATACCGCCTTGCACAATTTTTTAAGAGAATCCTCACAAATAATGTATGGTGGCATAATATACACAAGATTTTTAAATGGCCTAACCCATACTCCTCGTTGCACAAATTTGGGGGTAATCGTCCTTAAATTGATGCACTCTTTTAATTCAATAACCCCTATACTACCTAACACCCTCACATCTTTAACAAAATCAAATTCTTTAGCTTCAAAGAAATATTTTTTCATCATATCCTGCAAAGATGACATTACTTTTTGAGTATCATAGCTTTTAAGCAAAGTAATGCTTGCATTGGCACATTCACATGCAAGTGGATTAGCCATAAATGTGGGACCATGCATAAAGGCTCCGGGGCCACTTTCTGAACAAACAACATCAATAACTTTTTGAGTAGTGCCGACAGCTGCAAAGCTCATATACCCGCCTGTAATTGCCTTGCCAAGACAGATAATATCCGGAATAATGTTAGAATGCTCGAATGCAAACATTTTCCCTGTCCTACCAAAACCGGTTGCTACCTCATCAAATATCAGCAAAATAGAATATCTATCACATAACTCTCTAAGTTTATTAAGAAATTCTGGATGGTATAACCACATGCCACCTGCACCCTGAACAATAGGCTCAATTATTACAGCAGCAATCTCATCACTGTGCTTCTCGAAAATTTCTTCTACTTGCAAGTGATCATTTTCATAAATATCATCAAATTTTGACTTAGGCCTTGGAGCAAAAATGTTCTTATGCAATACATTAGCAAACTCTTTGTGCATACTATTTATCGGGTCGCACAAAGACATAGCCATAAAAGTATCCCCATGATATGCGCCGCAAAATGATAAAATCTTACTTTTATGTTTATTTCCTTGGGCCATATGATACTGAAAAGCCATTTTAACAGCTACTTCCACAGAAACAGAGCCTGAATCACAAAAGAAAAACTTATTAAAACGATAACTTGATATTTTATAAATATTTTCTGCTAATTTTACAGCAGGCTCATGCGTAAGACCTCCAAACATAACATGAGAAATCTTATCTATCTGACTTTTCAAGGAATCATTAATATACTTATTATTGTAGCCATGAATAACACTCCACCATGATGACATTCCGTCTATAAGTATTGTCCCATCAGTAAGGTATAAAAACTCTTTGCCTCCACCTTTTACAGGTAGCACGTCAATAGGATATACTGAAGAATCATAAGGATGGAGTAAAAATCTCCTGTCTTTTTCTATAATCTCACTAAAATTCATGGAGATTAAATATTATAAACTACCACATTTGTCAACCTGATATAAAAAATGGTTAACAAATATTGTTTTGAAAAATAATATTTTATTTGTATAATTAGTTATGTTTAACAAAAATGAGTTAGAAGTAATAAAACTGTTATCCTTAAATGATTGGGTTTCAGGTGAAAAAATTGCTGAAGAATTAAATATTAGCCGTACTGCAGTATGGAAGTGTATAAAAAAATTATCTAACTTTGGATATGAAATAATCTCTGTTCGAAAAAAGGGGTATCAACTATTAACGCAAAGTAAGCTACACCCTGTAGTATGCACGTTGGAAAATATTTCAACATGTTTTGGCAAGATACAATACTTCAAAGAAATAGACTCTACACAAAAAGAAACTCTTCGAAAAATATATGAATCTAAACATAATATTTTGATTTTAACAGACAAACAAACAGAGGGCAGAGGAAAAGAAAACTCAAAATGGCCTTCACCTGAAGGTGGGCTCTATTTTTCTATTGGGTTATTGCCACAATATATGAAACAAAAAGATTTAAATACAATTATAGATATTGCAAAGCAAGGTATCAAAAGTAGTTTAGCAAAGTATGGCATAGAAACAGAAATTTTGGACAATAGTTTTCTCGTTAATGGAAAAAAAATCGGGGGTTTGCTTGAAGAGCATTTTTGTGAAGGGGAGAAGCTAATATTTATAGTTATCGGAATAGGCTTATACATTTCAGCCGAAGATGGCAACGTTACTTCTATTTCTGAAGTCACAGGTAAAGCAATCGACAGATGGGAGCTCTTAGCAAGTTTTCTTGAACTATTTTGTAAAAAAGTCAAGCATTCAAAAGGGTTGCTCAACTGCCATCACCCTATTTTTATATAAGAAATTATATTTGACATATATTTATAATTGCTAACGCCTCCAAGATGTTGTATTATGATTTTGACAAAAAAAGCAACAATAACAACAAAATGGAGGCAGTTTATGATTGGTGAAATTACTAAAAATGTGAAGGAAAAAATGTTAAATAGTTACCCCGTGCAAAGGTCTTTGATATTGAACCGGTGAAAAAAGATTTGGAAGATATTTTCGTGGAGATAGCTGGACGAGACTAATAAATTGGCCTTGAAGGTGAACCGTGATGGGTAATGGGTAATGGGTGAAAAGAGTAAGTAGGGAGATAGTGAGGTAGTAAGTAGGGAGATGGGGAAGTAGAAAGTACATCCTTTGTTATTTTCTTTCTAAACTTTCATACTCAAAATTGACGATATTTTTCTCTTTTGAGTCAAATTCGATGCCTACTATGTAAATTTCTGATGATTTATTCAAATATTTCTCTGAATAGTTTTTCTCTTTTATGTGCTTTAACGCTTCTCCTTCTGCCGCATCAACCTTAAACTCTATTATATAAATTTTGTCCTCAATAAATACCGACAAATCTATTCTACCTTTATTAGTAACATCTTCTCCTACAATATCAAGCCCCAAAGACTGCAGGTAGATGTAAACGATGGTTGCATAAAAACCTTCATAATTTTGAATAAAATTATTGCTGTAATTGTTATAAGGGATTGAGGCAAATATAGACCTTAACGTTTCTTCAAATTCTTTTAGATTGCCATTTAAGAGTGACAAATATAGTGAAGACTTTTCTCTGTTAGAGTCAGACTTATTTAATAAATATTTTATGATAATATCATTTAATGATATTTTAACTTCTTTGTTGGGAATTGTTAATTTATACTCTATTGTTTCAAATGGAGTTTCCCTTACTTCATTAATAGTCAGATACCCTGATTGATACAGTATTACTTCAAGGTCAATATTTTCTATATCAAAGCTATCAAGCAGTTTTTTGTCTACTATTAAATTAGACAATTTTGGTAAAAAATATTTGTTCTTTTCAATAAGCTTGATTAAAAATGTGGGGGTGCCTGTTGAAAACCAATAATTATCATACTTAAGTTTGTTTGCAATAAATTGCAATATATCAAATGGGTTATAAACATTATCCTTTAAAAAATTGTATCCATTATACCACTCTTTGACTTTATCCATATCTGCATCTTTAAGATAATCTGCAAATACTGTTTCCAAATCTCCCTGGGTATAACCGCAAATATTGCCATAATCATCTGTTAAAGAGATATCTACTAACATATTAAGACCGCTGAATATTGAAGCTTTGGAAAATTTGCTTACCCCTGTTAAAAAAGTAAATTTTATGAATGCGTCACTACCTTTAATTACAGAATATAGCCCCTTAATAAATTCTCTATGTAGTTTTGCTTGCTCAAGATTGTCTATCACATCAAGGATAGGCTTATCGTATTCATCTATTAATATTACTACTTTTTGATTATATTTTTCATATGCCAGCCTTATCAATTCTTCAAAACATATCGCTGAATTTTCCGTGTTCTCGCATTCAAGTTTTAAATTTTGCTGATTAAATTTAAAAACAGCTCTTGCTTTATCCTCTAAATCCTGGATACTTTGTAATTTACCATCCCAACTAATTTTAATTACCGGATATTTTTCCTCCCAATTCCACTTGTCATAAATATAAAGACCTTTGAAAAGCTCTTTATTCCCTTCAAATATCTCTTTTAAAGTATCAAGAAATAGTGATTTACCAAATCTCCTTGGCCTGGATAAAAATACATATTTAAATTCATTAACAAGATTATATGCTATTTCAGTCTTATCTACATAAACATAATTTCCTTCAATTATTTCGGAAAATGTTTGTATTCCAATAGGTAACTTTTTCATATTAAAATAATATTGGCTTCAGGATTTATTGTCAACTGAATTTATTTTGGGAGTCCGGAAAAAGTGAACCTTGATGGGTGATAGTTAATATGTCTTGTCTTGGTTCAGTTGGAAGTGGAAGAATGACAATACTAATAAGAAACTGGATCCTCACTCTTTCTCGGGTGTCCATATTTTTTGAGGGAAGACTCAATAAATATCTTAACCTATAATAGTTAAGGATAATTAGGATTATGCGGGAATGTGAACAGTCTCTATTTTAGCAAAGTACGGCATAGAAACAGAAATTTTGGACAATAGTTTTCTCATTAATGGGAAAAAAATCGGGGGTTTGCTTGAAGAGCATTTTTGTGAAGGGGAGAAGCTAATATTTATAGTTATCGGAATAGGCTTATACATTTCAGCCGAAGCCGGCAACGTTACTACCATTTCTGAAGTTACAGGTAAAACAATCGACAGATGGGAGCTCTTAGCAAATTTTCTCGAGCTATTTTGTAAAAAAGTCAAGCATTCAAAAGGGTTGCTCTAGCCTTAATATTGCTTCTAATTTCACAGCCACTTTTTCTTTCTGAAGAAAAAAAACAGTCCAAATGATATGGAAATCATTACAATCCATACACCTAAATATCCTAATTTCCATTTCAATTCAGGCATATATTCAAAATTCATTCCATAAACTCCAACTATAAAAGTTAGAGGGATAAAAATAGTGGACATAATAGTTAAAGTCTTCATTATGTCATTCATTTTGTAACTGATACTTGATAGATAAGTATCAAGCATTCCAGATAAGATATCCCGATAATTCTCTATGGAATCTATTATCTGAATTGTATGGTCGTAAACATCTCTAATGTATATTATGGTAGATTCCTGAATTAACTGAGACTCCATCCTCTCAAATTTACTTACCAACTCCCTCAATGGCCAAACAGACCTTCTTATGGAAATCATATGCCTTTTCAATACATGTATCTGTTCTAACAAATTATTGGTAGGATTATCTAAAAGCATGTCTTCAACCGCCTCTACGTCATCTCCCAAAGTTTCAATAATCACAAAATAGTTGTCAACTATAGCGTCAATAAGACTGTATGCAAGATAATCAGCGCCCTGTTTATTAACCCTAAATTTTTTACTTCTAATTCTTTCCTTTAGCGGTTCAAAAATATCAGTAGGTTTTTCCTGAAAAGTAATTACATAGTTTTTACCTAAGATTATACTTACCTGTTCATCAGCGAGGTTATTATTTTCGAAATAAAACATTCTTAAGATAATAAAAATATAATCATTTAAATCTTCAACCTTTGGTCTTTGGTCTAAATGCACAATATCTTCCTGAACTAAAGGATGTATTGAGAAAATTGAACATACATCCTGAATGAGCTCAACATTGTGAAGTCCATGCACATCAATCCAAGTAACAGTATCATCACTCACCAGCCCAACTATTTCTTCAGTATTCTTAACATTAAATTCTTTAACAATTGTATCATTATATTTGATTACATTTATATTAGGCTTTTCAACCTTCTGCTCACCCACAAAAATAGGTTTACCTGGTGGTAACCCAGCCTTTTTAGAATAGCTTTTTTTATTTTTCATAATCGCCCTCACGAAACAAATTTTATATTTCTAAATATGGTATGTCAAATAATAACTATAAAACAAGATATATTGACTAAAAACTAAATTAATATAAAATGTCGACATTATACAGGAGAATATAAACTATGCTGGAAAAAAGTACTTATAGAGATCACGTCATAGACTATTTATACAACTCTATTCTAAGTGGCAATATTAATCACGGAGATAGGATTGTAGAAAGTCTTGTTTCAAAAGAGCTTGGTATAAGCAGGGCTCCTGTAAGAGAAGCATTAAGAGAGCTTGTGGCCGAAGGTATATTAATTTACAAACCTCAAGTAGGATACTTTGTAATTGAAATAACAAAACAGCAGGTTTTAAATACTTATGAAACAAGAGGAGTACTCGAAGGATTTGCCGCAAGAACAGCGATAAATCAATTTACTGAAGAAGACATTGATACTTTGTATGAAATTTTAGATAATATGGAAAAACTCGCCTTTGGAAATAAACACATCGAATTTATAAATACCGGACACCAATTTCATGAGTTTATATTTACCAAATCGCCCAATAATGAGGCAGTTGAATTTACAAAAAAACTTTCACTAAAATCTCATATATTTTTTAATAGATATTGGATGAAAATTTACAGCCCCGAAAATATAAGAAAAAGGCATGAATCTATAATTCTTTCCATAAAAAATAAAGATGGAAGAAAATTGGAAGAAACCATTAGAGAGCACTACAGCTCAACAGCCAGAAAAATTATAAATTTATTATAAATTTCAGATATTTTAAATACCCCATCAATCAAAAAATCTATTATCAATAAACTTTGTATTGTAATTTTAAACACTTTGTGATAGTGAAACCAACTTGTAAAGCAAAACTTTAAAAAGTTTTAAGGAGGCTTAAAAAATGTTTACAATTATAGAAAAAACAATCGGCGACTACTTAAAAGAGATAGTGGAAAAATTCCCAAAAAATGATGCCGTTGTATACCCTTTTAGAAACATAAGGCTCAATTATAAAGAATTTGATGCATTAACTGATAAACTTGCAAAAGGACTTCTGGCGAGTGGTCTTCAAAAAGGTGATCATGTAGCAATATGGGCACATAACATCCCGGAGTGGATTTATCTTTTATTTGCAACGGCAAAAATTGGCGTTGTGACTGTTACAGTCAATACCCTTTATAAAGCCCACGAGTTAAAATATCTCCTTAATCAATCAGACAGCAAGGCACTATTTATGGTCAAAGGACTGAAATCAGATTATGTGGAAACTATTTATGAAATTTTACCTGAACTTGAAAATGCCAATGATACTAAAATCAATAATGAATCACTTCCGCTCCTTGAAAAGATATATTTTATTGGTGAAAATACACCAAATGGCATGATTGATTTTAACACTTTATACGATATGGCTAAAGATATTTCAGATGCTAAGCTTGAGCAGGTAAAAAAATCTCTTGATAGGCATGATGTGATAAATATGCAATACACTTCTGGCACAACAGGATTTCCTAAAGGGGTAATGCTGTCACATTTTAATGTATTAAATAATGCTTATGCTATCGCATTAGGGATGAATTTTACTGATAAAGACAGACTTTGCATACCTGTGCCTTTCTTTCACTGTTTTGGGTTAGTGCTTAGTATATTGGTTTGCTTAAGCACAGGTGCTACAATGGTGCCTGTAGAAAGTTTTAACCCGGTAGATGTGCTGAAAACTGTAGAAGCTGAAAAGTGTACGGCTCTGCATGGTGTACCCACTATGTTTATTTCCGAATTAAACTTACTTGATAAAGAAAAATACGATACTTCATCTTTAAGGACGGGTATTATGGCTGGTTCACTCTGCCCTGTTGAAGTAATGAAGGCAGTTATGACCAAGATGAATATGAGTGAAATTACTATCGTATATGGTCTTACAGAAGCCTCACCAGGACTTACAATGACAAAAATTGATGACCCTGTTGAAAAAAGGGTTGAAACAGTAGGTAAGGAAATGCCTGGAGCCGAAATAAAAATTGTTAACCCTGAAACTGAAAAAGAATGCCCTGCAAATGTACAAGGAGAGCTATGGGCAAGAGGATATAACATTATGAGAGGCTACTATAAAATGGAAGAAGCCACAAAACATGCCTTTAGCAATGACGGATGGCTTAGGACAGGTGATTTGGCGGTAAAGACTGAAGATGGTTATTATAAAATTACCGGCAGGATAAAAGATATGATTATCCGAGGCGGAGAAAATATTTACCCAAAAGAGATTGAAGAATTTTATTATACGCATCCGAAAATTCAAGACATTCAGGTAGCAGGTGTCGCAGATAAAAAATACGGTGAAGAAGTAATGGCATTTGTTATTGTTAAGGAAGGGGAAACACTTACTGAGGATGAATTGAGAAGTTATGCTAAAGGTAAAATTGCTGACTTTAAAATTCCAAGATATTTTGCGTTTGTAACAGAATATCCTATGACAGCAAGTGGAAAGATACAAAAATATAAGCTAACCGAATTAGGAAACAAACTACTACAAGAAGCAGTAGCAAATTAATATTATTTGGGGGGTTTATGTTAGGAGATATTAGAAAAGAAGATCTTAAAATTGAAGTGTCTGAATATTTTAATTTTGGCTTTGACGTTGTAGATAAGTGGGCCGAAATTGATGACAAAGTTGCTCTAATATGGATTGATACTGACGGTAAAAATTACAAAGAGTACAGATTTTCCGATTTAAAAAAAATGTCGGACAAATTTGCTAATATTCTAATCGACAGAGGGTATAAAAAAGGGGATATGCTCTACGTAATGGTGCCGAGAGTGCCTGAATGGTATGCGGTAATGCTCGGTTGCTTTAAGGTAGGGGTAGTGCCTATGCCTGCACCAAAAATTTTAAGACCAAAAGATATAAACTATAGACTTAAAAAATCTGAAGCAAAAGGTGCAGTGGTATATCACAATGTCCTTGATAAAATGCTCGAATCAGACACTTCTGAGCTTTCCCACAAAATGGTAATCGGGGCTGAAGCTCAAGGGTGGGATAGTTATGAAAAAGCAATGGAAGAAGCCCCTGACAAAATTATGATGGACAAAATTGAAAAAACCAAAACTGATGACCCGCTAATAATTTATTTTACCAGCGGCACTACGGATTTTCCAAAAATGGTACTTCATACCGGCAGCTACGCCATTGGTCATCAAATAACCGCAAGGTTTTGGCAAAATTTAAAAAAGGACGATATTCATTGGACATTAAGTGATACAGGCTGGGGGAAAGCCGTATGGGGAAAACTTTTCGGTCAATGGTTTATAGGGACAACTGTCATAATGTATAATGCAGCAGATGCATTTGACCCGAAAATGCACCTTGAGATTATTCAAAACTTCAAAGTAACTACATTTTGTGCTCCGCCTACTGCATACAGAATGTTAATATTGCAAGATTTAAGTAAATATGATTTTAGCGCTTTAAGACACTCTGTAAGTGCAGGGGAGCCGCTTGACCCGGCCGTATTTGAGAAGTGGCTCGAATATACGGGCAATAAAATTTATGATGGATATGGTCAAACAGAAACAGTAAATATTATAGCTACAACTACAGATATGGAAGTTAAGCCCGGCTCAATGGGTAAGCCTGCATTTGGATTTGAAGTGGATATACTTGACGATGATGGAAATCCGGTAGAAAACGGTGAAATCGGACATATAGCCTTAAGAGTAAAGCCTAAAACACCTATCGGATTTTTTAAAGGTTATTATAAAGATGAAGAAGCTACTAAAAGCTCAATTCATGGTGATTGGTATTTTACAGGGGACAAGGCTCATAAAGATAAAGATGGCTACTTTTGGTTTGTAGGCCGCGCTGATGATGTAATTAAGACAAGCGGTTATCGGGTAGGACCATTTGAAGTGGAAAGTGCATTACAAAGTCATCCTGCTGTTGCTGAAAATGCCGTAATCGGTGTCCCTGACGATTTGCGAGGAACAATCATAAAAGCATTTGTGGTACTTGCACCAGGCTTTGAGCCATCAGAAAGCCTTGTTAAAGGATTGCAGGAGCATGTAAAAAATGAAACTGCACCTTATAAATACCCAAGAAAAATTGAGTTTGTTAAAAGTCTGCCAAAAACAGTGAGTGGTAAAATCAGACGAACAGAGCTCAGGGAAATGGAAGAATTAAAAATGAAAAAAACTAACGGTGAGATTTTTACCCCTTAAAAAATCAACCCCGGCACTTTCAAACTTGGAGTGCCGCGGTTTAACCTTCATTCATCTTCTCAATAATAGTATAGACCTCATCAGGAATTTTGATATTTTCAGGGTTAACAGGTCCTACAATCTTCTTTTTCAAGACGGTAGGCTTGCTCAAGTCATAAGTGATAGGAGCAATATCCTGACCTGTATGGGATTTGAAAATTACCACAACAGGCTCAAGTGGTTTTTTAGAAACATCACCTACAATAGCAAGTTCATTGGTAGAAAGCAACACAATCGTCCCAGCAGGATAAATCCCCACATTGCTTACAAAAAATTCAAAAACTTTTTTATTTATATGCTTATCAGTCCATGAAAACATTAATTTGATTGCTTTTGACGGATACATCCCTTTATGATAGACTCTGTCACTGGTAATTGCATCATAAATATCAACAACCGCGCCAATTTTACCGGCAATTGAAATATCTTCATCTTTAAGGCCCCTTGGATAGCCACTTCCGTCAGCCCTTTCATGGTGCTCAACCACAATTTTTAACTCATCTTCCGTGAAACCACTCTTCTTCAAATATTCATAACCTGCTGTCACATGATTTTTCATTATTGCAAACTCTTCGTCAGTCAATTTTGCTGGTTTGTTTAAAATCTCTTTTGGCACAAGCATCTTACCGATATCGTGCAAAATTCCGCTATTGACCAACACTTTTATTTCAGACACAGGAAGATTTAAAAGCTTGCCCAGCGATGAAGCAAAAGTTGCCACATTGAGAGAATGTTGAAATGTATAATCATCATATGTCTTTAGCTTTGCAATGTTTGTCAGAAGTGATTTATTGGCAACAGTAATATCTGCAATTTTATCAGCCAATATCTTGACAGCAGAAGAGTCAAACATTTTTCCTGCTCTCACATCTTCCATAACATTTTTGACAATTTCTACGGACTTTTTATAAAGCTCAAAAGATGGTTTTAAATCTTTCAGCTCGAGATATTCTTTGGGAAGGTTTTCCTTTTTGGCTTCAATAACCTGCTCTATTATCTCATTCTCTTTAATCTTTTCTGTTTCATTTCTTTTTTCAATATAAACATACTCGACACCACTTTTGATAAGTTTATCAATCGTTTTTTGGTCTTTGACCACAAAGTTATGTTTTAAAAACGGGGTATCAAGCCAGCCGGCATCAAGTTTGAGGACTTTGTCACCTATCTTAATATCTTTTACCGGAATTTTTTTCATACATTTTTTACACTTTTAATTTTAAATTTTCAATATATTTAAACCCAGGCATTAATTTCTATTTGAATCTATTCTACCTGCAAACAATTTTTTTAACGTCTCAACCCTTTTTTTGTTAACCCCCATATCGCTGTAACCTACCCTTGCAGCCGAGCGAATATGAATCACTCCATTATCAGTGTCAAACCTCAGCTCAAGGTCATCAGCAAATTTAAATATAGAAGATGTAAATACAACTGCAATATATTTATCTTTTTCAGATACTATTTTACCACCCATATCAGTAATTATAATCTTTAAAATCTCTTCGGCATTGGACATATTGTCAGGGATAAAAATAGGCTCTACATAATGTTTAACATCATCTTTGTATTCACTGCACACGCAGTTAGGTTTATCAGGGCACCTTGTCAATTTTTTATCAATTAGCCCAGGTGCATTCCAGTTTTTTGACATTACACTCATTGAAATCAATATTGCAATCATCACAATTGCAGCAAAAAACAAAACAATAAAAAATATCTTCACTGTTTACTCCATTGTCAAATCAATGATTTTATCTTGTAAAAGCAAAATATACCATTAATATTGACCAAAAAAAATATACAATAATAGAAACCCAAAACCCAATCGGCTGAGATTTCCTAAAATATGGCCCACCTTTGCAATAAACTTTGCCTGTAATGAGTCCGACAATTGCTACAACAGCAGTTATTAAACCTATGATAATAAGTAAAAGTTTGGTTAGAATAATTTATTACCTCTTTAAGCTTTAATAAGATAATTTTAACATAAAAACAAAAATATTTCCTAAAATTTTATTTGCTTAAATTTAGTATCCTTAAAGCTCCCCTTATTACTATAACAAAAACGATTGCTCCAACAATCAAGTCAGGTTTATTGGAATTTAGCAGATTCACCATTAGTCCTGCTACAATTACGCCTAAATTTATAACTACATCATTTGAAGTAAAAATCATACTTGCCTTCATATGTGCTTCATCCTTCCCCTTTGCCTTTTGCAAAATATATAAACAAGCCGCATTTGCAATAAGGGCTAAAATGGAAACAATTATCATTGTTGAGAAATCAGGCAATTTTTCAAGCCCTAAAAATCTTCTCAAAACCTCTACAAAGCCAATAGCAGCCAAGATTATTTGAAAATAACCAGCAAGCCTTGCAATCTTTTTCTTAGTTAAAATTGAGCCACCTACCGCAAACAAACTTATTCCGTAAACAAAACTATCGGCCAACATATCCAAACTGTCAGCAACAAGTCCCATTGAATTTGAGATAAACCCGGTTGTCATCTCTATCATAAAAAATGCAAAGTTAATAAAAAGTACAGACATAAGTACTTTTCTCTGCTGCGAATTTTCATCCGATTCTATTTGCTCAACATCTTCAGATAATATTATTTTTCCGCCGAGATTAAGTTCAAGTATTAATTTTTCTATAACTTCTACTTCACCATTATGGTAAACAGAAAGCATTCTGTTTGGTATGTCAAAATCTAATTTTGCAATGCTTGCAACCCCATCCAACTTCATACGTATTAAATTTTCTTCGGAAGGGCAGTCCATCTTAGAAATCTCAAAAATTGTTTTTAGCATTTTACCCCAACCCTTACTTAATATAAGCTTTTTAAAAATTCATATTTTTATTGAAACTTTAGCATATTTTTCACTCATAAAGTTACTTCCATAATTTTTATTGTCAACTTAAATTGTGCATATATTTAATTTGCCAATAAATCATCGCAAAAAATATTTGACAAATAACGAAATTTACCTTATCACCCAACGGATGAGCATATACGGTATCACATTTATTTTAATACTTATTTTTATAGAGCTTTTTCACTTAAGCATAGATTTTCAAAATCATACTCATATTAACAGATTAAACCTCGATGAATTGGAAGATATTTATTCAATAGAAGAGCTAAAAAAATCTCTTGAATATCATAATGCTAAATTTTTCCCGTCTACTCTACACTCAATTGTTGACATTGGAATGCTGGCATTATTGTTTTATAGTGGCATAATTCAAAGATTTGATTACTTTCTTTACAATCACTTTAACGATTATCTTCATGCAATCTTTCTATTTACAGGGTTTAGTATATTTAACTACATTGTGGGATTGCCATTTGTAATTTACGATACTTTTTTCATCGAAAAAAGGTTTGGTTTTAATAAAATGACACCATTAATATTCATAAGAGATACTATTTTATCTTCATTAATAGGGTTTATTTTCTCAAGCATTGTCTTGTCAGCAATAATATTTTTTATCAAGTCATTTACTAATACATGGGTTTTTGTAGCTTCAATATTTATGGTAGGCTTCATGCTTTTTACAACATATATCTACCCCACCTTAATTGCTCCTCTTTTCAATAAATTTACCCCTCTTGAAAATAAAGAATTAGCAGATAAAATTTTCAATTTGGCAAAAAAAGCAAACTTTCCTCTTAAAAATATTCTTCAAATGGATGCTTCAAAACGCTCTACACACTCAAACGCTTACTTCACCGGACTCGGGAAAAATAAAAGAATAGTACTTTTTGATACCCTTTTGGAAAAACACAGTGAAAGTGAGCTGCTTGCAATCTTAGGACATGAAATAGGGCATTACAAACTGGGGCATATCAAGAAGATGCTTTTTTTAAGTTGCATTTTTATTGTTTTGGGATTCACCGGGATAAAACTATTAATTGACAACTCTTTTATCTATGAATCATTAGGATTTGCAAAAAGTATCCCTTCAGGAATTTTCGTAATATCAATATTATTTTCACCAATCAGCTTTCTACTCAGCCCCTTTTTGATGAAGATGTCCAGAAAACATGAGTTTGAGGCTGATAGCTTCTCTTACAAATTAACAGAAGACAAATTGTCTCTAAAAGAAGCCCTTATAAAGCTCCATAAAGACAATTTATCATTCCCTTATCCACACAAGCTATATGTAGTATTCAACTATTCACACCCGCCACTAACCGAAAGGATAAAAAACCTACTTTGATGAGGCCTTCTTTTTAGCATACAATACCTGTCTTTTAGATGCAGACAATTCAACTTTTCTAAGTCTAATTGATTTTGGTGTCACCTCAACCATCTCATCTTCAGCAATAAAGTGTAGAGCCTGCTCCAGTGTCAAAGGGGTTACAGGCTTTAAAATAATATTCTCGTCTTTACCACTTGCCCTTAAGTTAGTAAGTTTTTTCTCCTTGCAAGGGTTAACGTCTAAATCACCCATTTTGTTGTATTCCCCGATAATCATCCCTTCATAGACATCAACGCCGGGTTCGATAAACAATCTTCCCCTTGCCTCTAAATGAAATAGTGCATACGCAACAGATTTTCCGCTTCTGTCTGACACAAGCGAGCCTGTAAATCTTGTAGGAATGTCACCTTTATATTCATCATAACCCTTCAAATAAGAATTTATGATACCTGTCCCCTTAGTATCGGACAAAAATTCATCCCGATACCCAATAAGTCCTCTTGACGGAACAAAATATTCCATTCTGACCCTTCCGGTACCTTTGTTTACCATGTTTACAAGCTGCCCTTTTCTTATCAGAAGCTTTTCAGTAACAATCCCTGAAAATGTATCTTCGCAATCTACATACACATGTTCAATCGGCTCCAACACTTTACCGTTTTCATTTTTTAAAATGACTTCAGGTCTTCCTACACAAAGCTCAAAACCTTCCCTTCTCATCGACTCAATAAGAATTGCCAGCTGAAATTCACCTCTTCCCTTTACAATAAATGAGTCCTTATCTTCAGAATCTTCCACTCTGATTGCCACATTCCTCAAAGATTCTTTGATGAGCCTCTCCCTGATTTTACTGGACTGGACCAATTTACCTTCACGACCTGCAAGAGGAGAAGTATTTATAGTAAACTTCATTGCCACAGTTGGCTCATCAACAGAAATTCTCTTTAAAGCAACAGGATTTTCAGCCGCACAAATTGTATCGCCGATTTTTACGTCTTCAATTCCTGAGATTACAACTATATCACCAGGCTCAGCAACATCAATATCCACAAGATTTAGCCCTTCATAAGACTGTATCTTGCTTACACGAAGAGGAATTGTCTGATTTTTCTCATTTATGCATACAAGGCTGTCATTGTTTTTAACCTTTCCATTAAAAATTTTACCAATAGCAAGCCTTCCAAGATAGTCTGAATACCCAAGGTCAGAAACAAGCATCTGAAAATTTTCCATATTTTCGTAAGTCGGAGCAGGGATTACCTTTACAATTTCATCAAAAAGTATTGTTAAGTCAGAATTGGCATCCTCAAGATTTCTCTTAACAATACCTTCCTTTCCGATAGCATAAAGTACAGGAAAATCTATCTGCTCGTCGGTAGCATCAAGGTCAAAAAACAGCTCGTATATTTCATCAAGGACTTCCTTGGCCCTTGCATCCTTTCTGTCTATTTTATTTATTACTACAATTATTTTTAAGCCAAGTTTAAAAGCCTTCTGCAATACAAATCTTGTTTGGGGCAACGGACCTTCAGAAGCATCTACCAAAAGTATTGCTCCGTCAGCCATAGAAAGAGCCCTTTCCACCTCACCGCCAAAATCGGCGTGTCCTGGGGTGTCAATAATATTGATTTTTACATCTTTCCAGAATACAGAGCAGTTTTTTGCTGCAATGGTAATACCTCGCTCTCTCTCTAAATCCATACTGTCCATTACTCTATCTTGGACTTCCTGATTCTCCCTGAAAAGCCCGCTAAATTTAAACATGCTATCTACAAGTGAAGTTTTACCATGGTCTACATGGGCAATAATCGCAATATTCCTGATATTTTCGTTAAAAAGCTTTTGTCTCATTATGACCTCGATTTATTTTTGGAAGATGTGTCAATATATCAAATAAAAAAATTTAGCAACAGATTTATTTACTGCTGAATTTGTTTACCATAAAAACCCCAAGAATTGTTATTATACCACCCATAAAAGCAGCCATACTGAGCTTTTCATTAAGCAACAAAAAACCCACAAGCACTCCAAACACCGGCACAAGATAGATGAAAACAACTGTCTTTGATGCACCCAAATTTTTTATACCATCGTAAAACCATATAAAACCAATAACAGTAGCAAAAACGGACAACACAAAAATACTTAACGCAGACTGTAAATTTATTTGATAAAAACCGCCCAAATTGTCCTTTAAAAAAAGCGGAAACAGTATTATTGTTCCCCATATTACTGAATAAGTAGTTGATTCAATGGCAGAAATATTTGACAATATTTTTTTGCCAAAAAGGGTATAACACGACCAGGAAACTGCCGCAAAAATTATAAAAATATCACCTGTATTTAGTCCGCCCGTAAAAATATTGGACACTTTCCCCTTTGTAATCAAAATTACAATCCCGGCAAATGCCATTATTATTCCAATAACCTGTTTAACATTGATACGCTCTTTAAATAAAAAAGTAGCACCTATTACAGACAACACCGGATTTATAGCAACAATTATCGATGCTTTGGAAGCCATTGTGCTGGACAAACCTTTGAGGAAAAAATAGTTGTAGGCAAAAATACCTGTTAGCCCCCCAAAAATACAAACTGCAAAATTACTGAATTTAAACTGATAACGATAATATTTAAAAATAATTATCAAAAGAATTGCACTTATAAAAAATCTATAAAATGCCACAGTATAGACAGGAAGGTAAAAAACAGCTACTTTTCCGGCAGTAAATGAACTACCCCAGAAAAGAGCAGCCATCAACAATTTAAAATAAATCATAAGTAGCTTGACTGGATACCCTTAATTATATCAAAAAATACCTGATTATAAGGTGTGCTTACATTGTGTTTTTTACCAAGAGCAATGACTTTACCAGCAAAAATATCCACCTCCGTCATCCTTTTTGCTTCTACATCCTGAAGCATTGATGTTTTTGCTGTAGGAGAAAGACTATTAAGCACCTTAAACCATTTTTTATTCAAATCCTCTTCTTCATCCAGGTCAATACCTTCATATTTTGACAAAATAATAACTTCTTTCATAAGGTTAATCATCGGCTTTCTAACTTCTTCACTATTTTGAAATGCCCCATAGGCAAGCCCCATAACTGCCGAAGCCTGGTTTATCCCCACATTTACCATAAATTTCCACCAGATTGATTTCATTATATTCTCAGGTATTTCGTAAGCTACTTTAGCAGTATCAAAAATATCTTTTACCAGCTCAACATTCCTGGACTGATTATCATTTTTTGCACCAAAAACTAATTTTCCAAAATTTTTACAAGTCACAGAACCATCTGGATTTCTAACAGAGTCCATACCTACCGTCATTGAATACACAACCCTTTTATCGCCATACATATCTGCAATTATATCTTCACTATCTAATCCGTTTAAAAGTGAAACAAAAACGGTATTTTCTCCAATGAGCTTATCAAGATTTTTTATTGACTCTTCCAGTTGAAAAAACTTTACTGCAATTATTATCAAATCAAATGGTTTACCCGTATAATTTTCAATATCGATTATTTCAAAATTATACCTTTTATCGTTAAATACAAATATACTTTCTTTTAATTTTTTATACCTTTCACCTCGACCGCCAAAACAAACATTTACTTTTTTTGAAGTGGAAAGTTGGGAAGCATATAAAAGCCCCATTGCCCCTGCCCCAATCGTTAATACATTGTACATACAACACTCCTAATTGATACTTGTTTTAAAAAAAGTACTATATATACAAATAATACAATTTACAAATTGAATTTTTTATTTAGTTAAAGTATGTTGGTTATACGGGAGTGGATGGGGTTCTGGTGTCCCCCGCGGCCTTCAAAGCCGATTGTCCCACCTTTTGGGCTGGGAGGGAGGTTCGATTCCTTCACGCTCCCGCCATATGTCTCATAACTTATTTATTAATATAATCTACCGTTTCTTATATTGCATCAGGAAACTAAATAGGTATTACAATTGTCAAAAATATGGTTGCAATTCCACTCATCACTTAACATAGTTTGGTGTTTCTTCACTATCTGCGGCTCAAAGGCCCCGTTACGGTCTCGAGGTGTGTCTAACTCAAATTTACCAGACGAACTCTTTATTGTCTTTGTATTATAACCATTGCGACGATTGCTTTTTCCTGAATCATGCTACTGATTGAGATGAGTATTTATCTCTGCTTCAAGAGCTGTTTCTGCCAATCTTTGCCTGTTAATTTCTTGCCTGAAAGTAATTCTTGTACCGCTTTTTCCAAAATTAAATCCTTTTTCCATGTCAAGGCTCCTTGTAATTTGTTCTTATTATAAACACCCTGGTACGAAATTATGAGCATTATCCAACAAGGAAATCCCCCTTCTAATTTAAATTGAATACCACCATCCTAACCTCTGTCATTTCATCCACAGCGTATTTGACACCCTCACGGCCAAGACCTGAAAGCTTAACACCACCATAAGGCATATTGTCTACTCTGAATGTTGGTACATCATTTACTATTACACCACCAAACTCAAGCCTATCAATCAGATAAAAAGCAGTATTTATATCCTGAGTAAATACACCCACCTGCAGTCCGTATTTAGTATCATTAACAAGTCCAACTGCTTCATCTAAATCACTATATTTTAACAAACTTACTACAGGTGCAAAAACTTCATCTTTAACCACTTTCATATCGCTTGTGCAATTTTCAAGTATAGTAGGATAATAAACACTGCCATCTCTTTTTCCACCTACAAGGACTTTGGCCCCCAGGCTAACAGCTTCGTTTACCCACTCCTCAACCCTCTTAGCCTCTTTTAAATCTATCATAGGACCAACAACAACATCATCATTCAACTGATCACCAACCCCCATTTCTGCCACACTTTTTACATACATGTCTCTAAATTCGTCATAAATACTTTCATGGATATAAATCCTCTGAACACTTATGCAAACCTGACCGGAATTGGCAAATCCGCCAATAGCACAAGTGGGCAAAGCTTTTGCTAAATCAGCATCTTTATGAACAATAACAGGCCCATTGTTACCAAGTTCCAGGGTAACTTTCTTAATTCCGCACTTTGCCTTTATCTGAAGTCCCACATCAGGAGATCCTGTAAATGTAATTTTAGACACTTTATCTGATTCAACCATAACATTACCTATCGTAGAACCAGAACCAACGACAATATTTATCCCTTTTGCAGGAAATCCCGCTTCAAGAATCGCCTCAACAAGTTTAATCGCTGTAATCGGTGTAGATGAAGCAGGTTTCAAAACAACAGGGCAACCTGCGGCAATAGCAGGTCCTATTTTATGAGCGACTAAATTTAATGGAAAATTAAATGGAGTTATGGCACCAACTACACCCACTGGGTACCTTTTATAATATCCAAATCTGTTTTTACCACTTGATGCAGCATCAAGTGCAACCACCTCTCCATTATCACCTCTTGCTACATCGGCACTAAATTTAAATGTCTCAATAGCACGTGCCACTTCCCCTCTTGCAAATTTAATCGCTTTACCAGACTCTAATGAAATTGTTTTTGCAAAATCCTCAGCTCTATCATGAAGAAACATTGCAATTTTTTCAAGGATCTCCCCCTTCTCTTTTGCAGTAAGAGAGCCAATCAAATTTCTTGCACTATAAGCCGTACTTATGGCAAACTCTGTATCTTCTTTGTTTGCCTCATAAACTCTGTCAACAATCTCTCCATTATAAGGGTTAGTTACATTAAGAACTTTTTCCGTTTCTCTCCACTCTCCACCAAAAAACAATTTTTTTATTTCCATATTATCCCCCTTTAGTTTATTTAACTTTATCTCATCTTGTTAAAAAGCAGTTTTATAAATGTTATATGCATCTTCTTTCTTTAATTTTTTAGGATTATTATTCAGCAATCTTTCTTGATTCATAGCATCTTCAGCCATCATTTCTAAATCCGATTCACTTACACCAACTACCCTTAACTTAGTTGGCAAATTTAACTTTTTAATTAACCTTTCTATTTCTTCTATGTACTTTAGTGCTATGTCTTCGTCAGAACCTTTAAAATCAATATTTGGGAAAGTAACCATTGCTAATTCCGCATAATATTTTGATGCAATAGGTAAGTTAAATCTCATAACATGTGGTAAAACTAATGAATTACTTAACCCATGAGGCACATTAAAATGCCCTCCGATAGGATAAGCTAATGCATGAACAGCTGCAACAGGTGAATTTGCAAACGAAATACCTGCCAAAGTTGTACCTAATAGCATATTTGACCTTACCTTAACATCACTTCCATTGAATACAGCTTTTTCTATATTTGTTCCAAGCAAATTCAAGGCCTCTTTAGCAAAAGCATCTGAAATTTTATTCTTTTTATTCTTACCTGTATAAGATTCAATAGCATGTACCATAATGTCCCCGTTTGTCAAGATAGTTTATCCTTTATTCCTGCATGTGCTGCTCCCCAGAAGTCAAGACATTTTTTGCTCATTTTTCATAGTATTCCACAGGACTCACATTATTCAATGATGAATAACAATATTCATTGTTATAAAAATTGACAAATTCATTCATGGCTGCATTTGCTTCTTCTATTGTTTCAAATTCATTTATCCAAAAAAACTTCTTCCTTTATCGTCTTTATAACTCTCATTGTATCTGCATTAAACTAAAAAAACACCTTTTTGAGCATCCTTCTCAAAAAATGGAAATGGCTGGAAGAGATGTGGAATAAGTTATAATCAAAAAATTGTCTTGACAAATGAAGATATAGTAAAAATATATACAGGAGGTGATATCTATATAAAAATATAAATCTATATAGAGTTTTTGCTAAGTACATCAAAAAGTAAGGAGGTTAGGCATGCAAACAATGAAAGCATTTGTTATGAAACGAATTGGTGAAGTGGGCTGGATGGAAAAACCAATTCCTGATATTGGGCCTAACGATGCACTTTTGAAACCAACAATAGGTCTAGTATGTACTTCTGATGTCCACACTGTCGAAGGGGCAGTTGGAGAAAGGAATAATCTAACCCTTGGTCATGAAGTTGTAGGTATTGTTCATAAGGTAGGTAATGAAGTAAGGGGTGTAAAAGAGGGTGACCGTGTAGCTGTTGGAGCCATAACACCTTGTTTTAAATGTGAAAATTGTCAAAGAGGTTTTACTTCTCAGTGTACTGAAATGTTAGGCGGTTGGAAGTATGCCAATATCAAAGACGGAACTTTCGCAGAGTATGTCCACGTTAACGATGCGGAGGCTAACTTAGCCATCATCCCTGACTCAGTTAGCGACGAAGCAGCTGCCTATACCGTAGATATGATGTCAACCGGTTTTATGGCAGCAGAAAATGCCGATATCCCTTTAGGGGGAACTGTTGCAATTTTCGGTCAGGGGCCTGTAGGTCTTATGGCAACATCAGGGGCCCGTTTACTTGGTGCAGGATTAATTATTGCAATTGAGTCTGTTCCCAAACGCCAGGAACTTGCTAAGCATTTTGGGGCCGATGTAGTTGTTGACTTTACAAAAGAAAACCCTGTAGAGGAGATTATGAGATTAACTGGTGGAAAAGGGGTTGATTCTGCAATAGATGCGGTAGGTTCTCAAATAATTTTTGAGTCCTGCATAAAAATTACGAGAGCCGGTGGCACTATTTCTAATGCTGGCTACCACTCAAAGGGTGATTATGTTATGATTCCACGTTTAGCCTGGGGGGTAGGAATGAGTGATAAAACTATTAAAACTGGATTATGCCCGGGTGGCAAAGAACGCCTTAGTCGTTTACTTAAACTGATCGAAACAGGGAGAATTGATCCAACTCCATTGACAACTCATAAATTTAAATTCGATGAGTTAGAAAAAGCATTTAAGCTTATGAAAACTAAAGAAGATGGAGTAATTAAGCCACTTATCATATATTAGGCTCGTGTTTACAATTATATATGACCTTTAATTAATCTTTGTGGTACTGGATGATTGTACTTGTCGAGCCTTTCCTCAAAAAATATAGACATTTAAAAAGGGGTAAGGCTCCATTTTACAATAGGCGTTGTCCTTTTTTCTGAGCATTTAAAATACCCATATATAAAAGCTTTAAAAGATTATTCTCATTTTCCAACTGTACTGCTCCCCAAAAATCAAGACATTTTTTTGCTCATTTTTCCATTTTTCATAGTATTCCACAGGGCTCATATAATTCAATGATGAATGACAATGTTCATTGTTATAAAATTTCACAAATTCATTCATGGCTGCATTTGCTTCTTCTATCGTTTCAAATTCATTTATCCAAAAAACTTCTTCCTTTATAGTCCTTATAACTCGCTTAAGTATCCGCATTACCTTTCGGATTGTTAAATGTTGAAAATATCTGATTAATATCGTTCTTTTTACAAAAATTCATAAACGAGCTATTCGTCGGCTGGCTACCATGTTCACTTACAAGATTAAAACTGCCTTTAAATTTAACCAGACCACACTCCAGGGTATTACGCACCTTATGCTATCATTTATTTTAAATGAACATTCAAAATTCTTACCCTCAGATGGTAAATGTCTATAAAACCGTGACCGGCTAATATTTAAACCCCTGCAAATATCTGACACTTTATACCCTTCCTGGTAAAGCTCTAATGCCATATCAATTCTCTTTACATCATCTTTGACGTTTTTTTTAATATCTCTATCTGTATCGCCTGCTTGCCTATTATCCTCTCAAGCTCAGATACCTTTTTCTCAAGATGATTTGTTTTTCCGGAATCTCCGTCCAAAAAAGCCCTCTTACCCCCTTCTAAAAACTTATCTCTCCATTTGTAATATGTCACATCGCTAATCTGATATTTACGGCATAATTCTGATATGGAAGTCTCTCCTCGTAATCCTTCCAATACCACCGCTATTTTGGTCTCCGCATCAATATTTCTTTTCTTCATATTTGCCCCCTTTTTTCATATTTCCTTACTACTAAAATGTCTCATTTTCAATGGGAGCAGTATAATTTCCCGTATCACAGGCAGTAATTTATACCTGTAACTCTGCCTATTGCTAATACAACCTTTTGACCATTTGTAATAACTACTACGGCTCACTCCAAGTAAACAGCACATCTTCTCTACCTTGAATTCATCCTTATTCTCTTTTATGAATTTATATTTCTCGGTTGAGCCGATGAGAAAATGGCCAAAGCCTTTTTTAATATT
>NZ_JBSQOT010000033.1:0-22330 GCF_055117995.1 Deferrivibrio sp.
AAGATAACCGGTAAAAGTTACAGAATAAAAAGTTTACGTGATGTGAAAAAGGAGTAAATCTAACTGGGGAATTTTAAGGGCCATAAGGTGGGGATTTTTGATTGACTTTGACAATAATTTCCTAATTTTCTAAGACAAAATGCGTACCCCCATCCATCCCACTTTTCATTTTTCCCCTCTTCCCATAGCTTTTTAAAAAGTGGCAATGCTTCAGAAAATTTTTGACTTTGTCTTAAAGAAGATGCCTGTTTTCTTATCTCTTCCAAACTTTCCATAAAATCTCCTACTTAAGAAAGTAAACAAATTAATGGACTATTTTCTGACAATATTTTTAAAACAGTTAATGGTTTAATAATTTTTATTGTTTATCTTTTACAAAATAATCGTATGCAGGTTGATTTATTTTTTCATTTCATTTTGCGTAAGGTTGTGTAAAGCGATTTACATCCATTATGTTGATAATAAGAAAGAATGGAGTAGTGTTACTATTCAATAAATTTTTTGACTAATAGTTCTTCCATTTAAAAATTGTAAAAGTTGCCAAGTTTGTTAACAATTGAGGCTTACGTAACATTATGTCAGTGATTGGTAATTTTGTCGTTAAGCCTTTCTGCTAAATTTTCTATATCTCTATATCTTGCAATTTGTCGCAGCCATTTTTTAGGAATGTTGTCAAATCCGTAGTATAGTCCTGCAAGCCCACCTGTTACTGCGCCTGTTGTGTCTGTGTCGTCACCCAAGTTCACTGCTTTCAAAACAGCTTCTTTGTAATTGTCTGTTGTCATCAAACTCCAAATACTTGCTTCAAGTGTATGCAAAACATAACCACTACTTTGAATATCGCTTTCATCAATTTTGAAAATGTTACCTTTTAACAATCTGTCAAAATTTGCAATTTCTGTTGGATTGATTCCAAGCTTTGCCAAGTAATTTGAAATTTCTGTCTGCAAGTTTTTATAAATTTCAAATATATCTTTTCCTTCTAAAATTTGCTTTGCAAATTCAAGATAGTAGAAGCAAGCAATGACTGAACGAATATGCCCGTGTGTAATTGACGAAACTTTTCTTGTAATGTCAAAACGTTCGTTGATTGGTTTATCGAGTAAATAAAAAACTAAAGGTAAAATTCGCATAAGCGAACCATTGCCGTTGTCATTTTCTTTAAATCCACCTGCTAACTCTGGTTTTTCACCTTTTGCAAGCCTTGAAATTGCTTGGCTTGTGGCAATGCCAATATCAAAAACATCTCCATGTGGTGTCCAATAATTTTCGTATGCCCATTTTACAAAATTTTGTCCTATTACATTCAAATCAAAATCTTGTGTCAAGGCTTCGGCAAGACAAAATGTTAGCGAACTGTCATCAGACCAGGTTCCAGGTGGTAAATTGTATGTTCCATAACCGATCTTATCTGTTACGGGATTTTTGCGAAGTGTCTCTCGAGTCTTAAACTCAACTGGAACACCTAAAGCATCACCAACTGCGACACCAAAAAGTGCTGATTTTATTTCTTTGAAATAATCAACGTTCTGAATTGTGAAAAGCATACTTCCGAAGTTACTCCAACTTTTTATCGTGTCTGTTTCAGATTTGATATTTTTTCTTAGATAAATGTCGCGTACATCTATTTCTAAAAGGCCTCTTGCAATTAAAAATAAAAAAGTTTCAATGTCTGCATTATCGTCTTCATTATTATATTTTTCTTTGTTTCTTTCAACCCAAAGCTCTCTTATGATGTAGCCGTCAGTTACTTTGTCAATTTTTGCTTTATAAATTCCGTAGCCTGTCCAAGAGCGGTGAAAGTAAAGCCATTCGTTTTCATAATAAATGAACCGCTTATCCTCCATTTCTTGAGGAATAAGTCCATTTTTCAGTTTAGAAAACTGTTTATCTGTTAAAAATAAGTCTATTTCAATTTTTTGGGATTATCAATAGGAATGTTTTTCCAACTTTCTTTTGTAGCTATTTCTTTCATTTTTGCACCAACATTTATTAAATCACATTTGTTTCAATTATACCAACTTTCCTGGTATTGTTTATACATAATATTAGCTGGTTATTATTCAGTTTTCCATATATATTTAATTGGATATCATAAACTCTCAAAAGTGAGATAATGCCATGTGTATCATATTATGTTTATATCATTATTTGCTGAATATTATTTTCATAAGTACGCCTCTTTTTTGGTAAGATTATAATATAACTTAAATTAATCATAACATTCCTTAAAGAGCATTTGCTAGGGCAGTTAGCTCTTTGACGATAAGACCATAGTCTTCAGTTGGAACAATGTGCCCCCAATCTGTTTCTATTAAATCTTCTTTATTTATTTTTAGAGTGCTAAGTATTATATCATTATTTACAACTTCATCATTTTTACTGATTATAATGGTTCTTTTTGGGTTTGCCCCATCATCTTTTTTTATCAAATCTTGTAATTGTATTTCAGATTTTTTATACGATTCAAGAATGCTAAGGTCAGTTACCCCTTTTCTTTTGAGTGTATTAAATGGAGTAATAGAGGGATTTATTAACATAAAAGGGATTTTATGCTTTAATCCGAAATAAAGTGCAGGAAATGCCCCAATAATTGAAGAATCAATGAGGTTGTACTAAAAAAGGAACCGGACAATCCACCAATATTTAATTTGTCTATTGGTACAGAGTAGATTGAGTTAGAGCTTTTGGTTACACAGTAAATTTAATGAGCTATACTTTTATTAAAAAATCTTGGACAAGGTAAGGTTTTACAAGTAAATAATTTGTGCTAAAATATTGCAAGCTTAGTATGTTGATTATAAAAAATCTTTGTACAAATTTAAGGAGAGAGTGAAGTGGCCAAACTAGATTTAGATGAAATCAAAAGTTATATTTTAGAAAGAGGAAAGGAGTATAGAAAAAATATTCTACTTTATTTAAAGTGGGTATTAGAAGATTTTGAAAACAGAAAAAGCTCTTCAAACAAAATAGTTAGAGAGGCATTTAATTGTGACCCTTTTTATGTTGAAGGAATAAAAACACGAAATGAATGGGATAGAATTAATAAACGGGGAAAACATAATTATTTAATTGAACATAAAACTTTAGGTAAAAATGAATGGCTTATTGTTTCGAGATTAAATTATGATGAATTATCTAATTTTATTAATAAATTCGAACCCAAAGATATTCCAGAGAAAGTTATTACTTGGGAATATAAAATGCCAACTAAAGAAAACTTCTTACAAGCAACAAAAGAATATAAAGAATCAGAATGGGTAAAATCAAAAATAAAAATAAAAATAATTGTTGAAGAAAATGAATATCCATTAAAAGCCTTAAGTATTATTGCTATAGGAATAGCTAATGGTTTGGACGGACCTGCAAATTTTTATATGTTTACGACAGATCAATTAAAAAGATATATCAAAGATAATTTAGAAGACTTTCAAATCATTGAAACTCCTAAACAAACTGATGATGAGGAAGAAGATGAAGATGAATACTATGGAGAAGAAGTTATGTCAAATTATGCAAAACAACCCTTAAACCAAATTCTCTATGGTCCCCCTGGAACAGGAAAAACGTATAATACGATCAATAAGGCTTTGGAAATTATTTTAGAGGCAGAACGTGATGATGAAATTCAAAAGCTTTTAGAAAAAAATACTCATACAATCGAAGAACGAAAGATATTAAAAGACAAATTTGATGAATATAAACAATCTGGTCAAATAGAATTTGTAACCTTTCATCAAAGCTATGGATATGAAGAGTTTGTTGAGGGGATTAAGGCTGAAACAACAGATAATGAAAATATTAAATATGAAGTACAATCTGGTATTTTTAAAAAACTTTGTGAAGAAGCAAGATCAAAAAATAATTTCGAAGAAGTTTATAGTAGATTTTTAGACGAATTGAATGAGAAAGAAACAATAGATTTAGAAACAAAACAACATAAAAAAAAGTTTAAAGTATTTAGAAATTCATCTGATTCTATTGTTGCAAAGCCTTATACAGATAAAGCAACGGAAATGACTGTTACTAAAAAAATGATAAAAGAATATTTGTTAAACAAGAAAATTCTTGATTGGAAACCATATCTTGTTCCAATTAGCGAATATATTGAAAAAACATATAATATTAAATTAGAAGATAATAGTTCAAAAAACTACATCCTCATCATAGATGAAATCAACCGTGGAAATATCTCAAAAATATTTGGAGAGCTTATAACCCTTATTGAGCCAAGCAAACGCATAGGGGCAGAAGAAGCTCTGCAAGTGAGACTTCCATATTCTAATGAGCTTTTTGGTATACCTCAAAATCTTTATATCATTGGCACTATGAACACTGCAGATAGAAGTATCGCACTTATGGACACAGCACTACGCCGGAGATTTCATTTTGAAGAGATGAGGCCTCGTCCCGATTTGTTAGAAGATGTTTCGATTGAAGGTGTCAATGTCAAATCACTTTTAGAAACAATGAACAAACGAATTGAATATCTTTATGATCGTGACCATACTATTGGACATGCTTATTTTATGAGTCTAATAGACAAAAGTGGTGATGAAGCAAAAGCGGAGTTAGATAATATATTCAGAAATAAAATCATCCCTTTACTTCAAGAGTATTTTTATGATGATTGGGAAAAAATACAAATTGTTTTAGGAGATCATCCTGAACAATTTAAAAAGAAAAACATAAAAGAAGATTTTCAAAAATATCAATTTATACAAAGTCAAGAGGTCAAAGAAAGTGATATATTAGGTTTTGATCATCCTGACATAGAAAATGAAGCTGTGGAATACAAAGTAAATAGCCACTTTTCTTTAGAAATGTACCAAAAAATATATGGTGATTACTCTTTAATAAATATGTCTGAAGAATAGGGAGATAATAATTGATTTTAAAAGAGTTTGAATATCTCCAATATAAAAGAGAAGATGCAAACAACTATATTAAACCAGAAACTTTTGAAGCTTTAGAAAAGTTTGTTTTAGATAATGAAGAAACAGCACTGTATCTGAAAATCACTACTAAAAAAGGGTACGGTAAAATTCTACAAGCCCAAAATTATGTTGGTGTCATCCAAACAAGAGATGGGACAACCATAGAAATATTACCAAAAATTTACAATGCAAGTGAAGAAGAAGCAAAAAAAATTCTCCTTCGTATGTTAAAAACTCTCAAAAATTCACCTTTTAAAAATTTCAATATGGCACATTTGAAAAATGCAAAAATACCGCTTTTGGAAATTTTTATTACAATGTTTTTGGATGAACTTTCAAAACTTATCAAAAAAGGGATAAAAAGTGATTATATTACAAAAGAAGAAAATCTCAGATTTTTAAAAGGTAAATTGCTCATTGGACAACAAATTAAAAAAAATACAATCCATCAAGAACGGTTTTTTGTAGAATATCAAGAGTATTTAAGCGATAGGGTGGAAAATCGTCTAATTAAAACTACACTGGAATATCTTTATAAAAAATCAAAATCAAATCGAAATCAACAACGAATACGAGAATTCTTGTTTATTTTTGATGGAATATCTCCATGTAAAGATATAAAATTAGGATTTAGCAAAGTAAAACTTGATAGACAAATGAAGGATTATGAGAAGGTTCTTTTATGGTGTAAAACATTTTTACTCGAAAATTCATTTAGTCCTTATAAGGGCAATGACGTAGCTTTTGCGTTATTATTTGATATGAATTTACTTTTTGAAAGCTATATTGGTCATTATTTTAAAATGAATTGTACAAATGTTACATTGCAAGACAAAACACATCACCTTGCATACTGTGAAGGCAATGGGGCATTTCAACTAAGACCAGATATTGTTATAGATGATGGAAAAATTATTGCTGATACTAAATGGAAACTCCTAAGTGAAGATAAAATACATCAAGGGATTTCCCAATCAGATGTGTATCAGCTTTATGCCTATGGCACTAAATATCATTCGTGTAAATCGATGTATCTAATATATCCCTATAGTGGACAAAATATATCAAATCTTTACCATTATTTCCGTGAAGGTGAGATAGGTTATAAAAAAGATGAGCAATGGTATGAAAAGGGAAACCTTGAGTTATACATAGTTTTTGCTGATGTAACTCAAGAAAGACTGAAATTTATTACTTTTAACGATAAAAACTATACACAAAATGTGTTAAAAATCCCTTGTGAAAAAAATAAAGATAGAAACATCTAAGTATTTTATAAAAATTATTTCATTATTCTAAAATATTCGAATATGATAGACTCTATTAGTAATTTTACGTCTCCCTTACGGCTTATAATATATATTGAGTCCTTTATCAAGTTAATGTATTTGGTTCTTCTATATGTTTTTCCTGACTAATTGAGTTAGTTTAGATAAAAAATAACAAGTGAGATTTTGAGGTGAAGTAATGTAAAAAAAGTGTTAATTTTATATTGGTAATCTTGTTATTTTTTTATTGACATTAACAGTAGGTAACGTTTGTAAAAAATAGCATAAATTTTAATTTTTTCTTGACAATAAGGAGCATTATTTAAGACAGTTAAGATTATATTGAAAAGAGCTTTTTGTTAATTTTTGTATTACATAAATTTGATATAGGAGGTGTATCATTAGTACTCAAGAGAAAACTTATTGGATATCTACGGCATTATCTATGCCGGTATTAGAAACTTTAAAACTTATTGAGCTGAAAAAGAAAGGCTTATCAGATAAAGAGATCGAAACAGAGGTTTTAGTTAACAACTATCTTCAAAAAAATAGACTATCAACGGTAAAAAGAATGTTTGTAGAGTTTAAGAGAAGATTAAACTATATGGACAGCAATTTTACTGAACTAATAACTGAGCTGCCATTTGACAGTAAAAAGCATTTACTATTTGCTAATATTATGGAAACTTATCCTATGATGCTTGAATTTATGATTGAAACTGTATTACCTAAGTTACAATTGCTTGACTTTAGCTTACATGACAGTGATTTTTTTAAATTTTTGTATATTAAAGAAGAAAAAGCTACGAAGACATTAACAGATAATACTCGAAAAAAATTAAAACAAGTTACTTTTAAGATATTAGAGCAGGCAGGCTTAATAGATAATGGTAAAAATAAAAAAATAATGAAACCTATATTGAACTATGGTATAATACGCTATTACGCCAACAACACTGAAATTTTAAAAGGTCTTTTGATGAGTGACAAAGAAATTATAACAAATATTAGGTGATAAAATGAATGAAAGTCTTACAAGTAAGTTAAACTGTCTTATAAATATCTTAAAAGATGAAAACTACTTTAAGCGAGAAAATATTGCTAATGAAGTTCCCTTTTATATTTTCGATTATAATCCTGAAGATGAATTAGAAGTAAGAAAAACTATAAATCAGATATCTGAATCTAAACAAATTAAGTACAATGTAGAAATATTAAATCTTTATGATATTGCAATAAATTACCTACAAGAGAATAATTTATTGGAAAAAACTTTTGAAATAGAAAAAAAGTTCACTCCTGAAAAATTTTTTACTAGATTAAAGTCTATTATAGATCCTGAATTAATTCTTAATAAAATAGTGAAAATAAGTGTAACCAAAGAACCAGATATTTTGATTTTAACAGGTATTGGAAACATTTACCCTATATTAAGAGCTCATTTAATCATTAATAAATTGCAAGAAAAAATATATAACAAAACTGTCATACTTATGTACCCGGGAACTTTTGAAATAAGCGATACAGAGGGGCAACTGCTATTATTTAATAAACTTGAGAGTAAAGCTTTTTACAGAGCGTTTAAAATTTGCGGGGGTGGTGTAAGATGATTATAAAAAATATTTTTGAAAAAGATATTGAAAGACCTATAAATGGTGTAGTTAAGGTTGGTCAAGATGATTTGGGTATTCTTAAAAGTGAGATAGAAGAATATATCATAACCCATGAAGTAAAAAAATATTTAGATAATTTTTTCAGTCATTACGTTGATACTTTAGGCACACAAACTGATAAAATAGGTATTTGGATTTCAGGTTTTTTTGGTTCGGGTAAATCTCATTTATTAAAAATGCTCGCATATATTATAGAAAACCGTGCTATTGGTGATATAAGTGCTGGAGAAATAATAAGAGATAAAATTAAAACTGATGCGTTATTATCTGCCAATATTAAAAGAGCTTATCAAAACTCAGCCGATATTATCCTTTTTAATATTGATAGCATGAGTGATAGCAGCAATCTTGGAAATAAAGAAACAATTCTTAATGTTTTTCGTAGAGTATTCTATGACAAATTGGGATATTTAGGGAGGGTTCCCTTTATCGCTGAAATTGAAAGAGATTTGGACAATAATGGACTTTATGAAAAGTTTAAAAATAAATTTGAAGAATTAGCAGGGAAGAATTGGGTAGAAGAAAGACATAATTTTGCTTTTTACGAAGAAGAAATTTTTGAGGCTCTTGCCTTTTGCTACGATGTAACAGTAGAAAAAGCTGAAAATTTTTATAAATCTAAAGAAGACTATTTTAGCTCTGTAAGTATTTCTGATTTTGCTGATAATGTTAAAGAGTTTATAGATAAAAAAAATAAAGAATTAAATACAAACAATTATAGACTTTTGTTTATGGTTGATGAAGTTGGGCAGTTTATAGCCCAAGATACTAATAAGATGTTAAATCTTCAGACAATAGTTGAAGAGTTGGGTGTTAAATGTAAAGGTTCTGCTTGGGTGGTCGTTACTTCTCAGGAAGATGTGGAGTCAATAATTGGTGATTTACCAAGAACTAGTAAAAATGAATTTTCGAAAATTTTGGGAAGATTTATAAGATTCTCACTTTCTGGCTCAAACACTGATGAGGTTATTAAAAAGAGAATCTTGTCAAAAAATGTTGAAGCAGCGGATAAATTAAAAAAACTTTACGAAAATAATATAAATATCTTAAAAAATCAGTTTAGTTTTACAGCCGATACCGCTACTTTTCAGAAATATAAGGATGAAAATGACTTTATAAATTCATACCCTTTTGTACCGTACCAGTTTACATTGTTACAAAAAGTTTTTGAAGCAATTCGCACAATGGGAATTTCAGGTAAGCATTTATCACATGGTGAAAGAAGTATGTTAAATGCTTTTCAGCAAGCTTGTCTTATGATTAAAAACAAGGAAATAGGCTACATATCACCATTTTATTTATTTTACGATACAATAGAAGGTTTTATGGATTCCCATGTATTACTAACAATTAAACATGCTGAAAAAAATGAGAGCCTAGATATTTTTGATGTAAATTTGCTAAAATTATTGTTTTTGATTCGATATATTGGGCAGATAAAGTCAAATATTGATAACATTGTAATTCTAATGTTAGAAGTAATAGACCAAGATAAGCAAGCATTAAAAGATAAAGTTAAAAATAGCCTATTAAAGTTGGAACATGAAGTACTTATTAATAAAAGTGGTGACAACTATTATTTTCTAACTAACGAAGAAAGAGATATAAAACAAGAAATCAAGAAAATAGCAGTAGATTCAGCTACTAAATCAAATTTTATTTATGAAATAATTTTTCATGAGTTATATCCAGAAACCAAACATAAATATACTAATTATAGCAATGACTATGAAATAACTAGGACTGTTGATAATATTTCGAAAGGCAACGGCAAATTAGAAATCAAAATTGCTACCCAATATGACTCTTTTGATACGAGTGACCCATATCTGACAATGCAAAGCCAGCAAAGAAAATTATTGATTAGATTAAATAACAGTAATGAGTTGGAAAAAGAATTAAAATCTTTTCTTCAAACAAATGAATATATAAGGAAACATCAAGGTTCAACTAAAGATTCATTTTCTAAAGTTATTTTAGAGATACAAAAAGAAAATGATGAAAGAAGAAAAAGGTTAAAGAAAATAATTGATGAGCTACTGGCAAATGCTGACTATTTTTCTTTGGGCACCAAGCTTCATTTCCCAAAGCCGGTAAACTATCAAAATCTTATAAAACAACAGTTAGATGAAATAATAGGGCATATATACAATAAAATGTATCTTATTGTGCCAAATACGATTAAGGCTTCAAATGAGATAAAAGAAGCATTAAGTAAAAATAGAAGTATAATTGGTGACGTTAATACAAGCGAATCAGTTGAAAATGAGATAATTAACTTTATTAGGGATATTAGCCACATAGAAAATAGTGTTACACTGAAGAAAATTTATGACAGGTTTAAAGAAGAACCCTTCGGATGGAAGCTATTAGATATACAATATATTATTGCAATTTTGGTTGCTAATGAAAAAATACATTTAGAATACCAAACTCAAAAAGTATCCAGTGCTTTTCACTCAAAACTTGAAGAATTAATTACTAAAGCATCTTACCAGTCTGTAGTTTATGTTAAATTGCCACAGGTTGCTGATGAAGGTGAAATAAATAAGGCTAAACAAATTTTTCAAGATGTAAGTGATAATATCCCTGAGGAAAAACCAGATGATTTCACTAAACAGTTTAAAAAGTTTATCACTGAGTTTATAGAGGATATTAAAAGTAACCTGCATCTTTTGTCTTCAAATTTTCGTCCAAAATTTACTGCTGAGGAATATTTAGATGGGTTGACAAGAATCGCTAAATTAAGTGAACAGGCAGATGTTATTAAAGAAATTATAAAACAAGAAGAAAAGTTACACACTTGGATAGAATATCTTGGAAAGTTTAGAAACTTTATTACTAATCAACTACCTCGACATAAAGATATAATAGAGTTTATAAATACATATAAAGATGGGATAGAGCATTATGATTACAAGCCAGGGGAAGAAGTATTGGAAAAATGCGAACAATACATGAATAGTGAATCTCCGTTTCATTTAACTATACCTTTGGCAAATGAAATAGATGATATTAGTCAGACATTAAAAGAAAAGTTAGGCTCCTTAAAAAATAAATATATAGATGAAATAACAAAAAAATATGAACATATTTTAGAAGTATCTAAAGGTGAAAACATAGATATATCAGGAAAAATAGATTCTTTAGATCAAATGGCTGACCTGATAAGAAATGAAATAAAAATTGAAAATGTTATTGCAAGACGTGCTACATTTATAAGGAAGATAAGCTCATTAGAAGAAGATATTAATAGAGAAATAAATAGAAAATATGCCGAAAATAATGAAAAACCACCGAAGAAAATTAAAATATCTAAATTAGTTTATCCTAAAATTATTAGCACTAAAGAAGATATTGATAATTTTACGGATGAATTAAAGGAAAGACTCTATCAAGAGCTACAAGATAATAAAAAAATTGAGATTTCTGGAGAGTAATTATGAATACAGGTGAAGTAAAAAAATTTGCTGTTAGGGCAAGACAGCTATTTATTGAGCAAGTAAAAGCAAAAGCTGCCTTGCTGGGCTTTAGTGAAAAAGGGGTAGCAGAACATAAAGAAGTTAAGACCGAAGTAATTGTTAACGAAAGTGTATATCCTAAAAAGCAATGGAAAGAAATCGCTAAAGTAGTAAAAAAAGGTAAAAGTGATTATTTAAGTCTAATAGATGAAGTAGCTTATACATGGTTTAACAGATTTGTAGCTCTAAAGTTTATGGAAGAGAATGGATATATAAATCATCGGTTTGTAAAGTCATCTTCAGATAAATGGTATCCTGATGTTTTAAGTGCTCCTGAAGAGACAAATTTACTTGATAAAAATGAAGTAATACAATTAAAACTAAGCAACGAATATGAAAAATTGTACAAAAAACTTTTGATTGCTCATTGTAATAATCTTCATAAAGCTATGCCTTTTATATTTGAAGAAATTGAAGATTATACAGAGTTATTGCTTCCGGATCTCCTTTTAGCAGCAAATTCAATAATAGCCTACATCGACAAAGGACTTCCATCTGATTTTTGGAAAGATGTTGAAATTATTGGGTGGCTTTATCAGTTTTATATTTCAGAAAAAAAAGATGAAGTAATTGGAAGTAAAAAAGCATATAAAAAAGAAGATATCCCAGCAGCTACACAGCTTTTTACACCGAGATGGATTGTGGATTATTTGGTGCAAAATTCGACTGGACGTATTTGGCTTGAGTCATATCCAAAATCTGTCTTGAAAGAAAGGATGAAATATTATGTAGAATCAGATGTGGATGTTGAAAAGAAGTTTTATTCAAATATAAACCCTGAAGAATTAAAAATAATAGACCCTGCTTGTGGTTCAGGGCATATTTTGATTAGAGTATTTGACACTTTAATGAACATATACAGAGAGATGGGTTATTCTGACCTTGATGCTGTTAAAAATATAGTTGAAAAAAATCTTTATGGTTTGGATATAGATAAAAGAGCAGCACAGTTAGCTTGTTTTGCTGTAATGATGAAAGCAAGAGAATACGCCGGGTCAAGAATATTTAGACAAAAGTTAGATTTAAATATCTATGAAATACAAGAAGTAGATAAAAATCTTGTAGATTCCACCGAATTTATAAAAGGATTATCTAAAGAAGAAGATGAACAGCTACAAGAAATATTATCAGTTTTTTTAGAAGCCAAAAATATTGGTTCATTGATTACAATACCAGAAAAATACTTAGACAAAATAGATTATTTCTTAGAAATATTAGAAAATCAATTAAATGACGATTTTGAGCTTACCAAGAAATATGCTTCGCAATATTATCAGATTTTAAAAGTAGCTAAGGTTTTAGGTCAAAAATATGATGCTGTTGTAGCCAATCCACCATATATGGGAAATAAAGCTCATAATGAAATTTTGAAGAAATTTTTGCAGAAAAATTATCCTGATTCAAAATCAGATTTATTTGCGGCGTTTATTGAGCGAGGCTTTGAATTTTTAAAAGAGGGTGGATTTGAAGCTATGATTACTATGCAAAGTTGGATGTTTTTAAGTAGTTATGAAAAATTGAGAAAGAAAATCTTAAAAAATTATCAGATAGTAAATATGGTTCATTTAGGGACAAGAGCTTTTCCTGAAATAGGTGGTGAAGTAGTTCAAAATACTGCTTTTGTGATAAGGAAATGTAAGCCTGGAGATACACTTGGGTAATTTTAAAGAAGTATTTGAACAAGCTAAATTAGAACTACCAGTATTTGAAGAAAACAAAAAATTAATATGTGAGGAAGTGTTACCTGTTATTTTTATCGCTCAGATAAATAATTTTGAAGTTGATAATATTAAATTAAAAGGTAAAAATTCTAATAAAAAATTTTTTAAGGAAATAGCGAACTTAGAAAAAAAACATAAAGTAAAATTTATTGTAGCTAAATCATCAGACGCAATTACTATGTCAGTAAATAATATAACAAATACAATTATTTTTACTTCTTGTAGTAATGTTAAATATCAATCATTGCTCAAAAGGTTGAGAAATGCTTTTTTTCATAACAATTTTAGTATTCAAAATAATTTTATTTACTTAAAAGATATAAATATAAGAAATAAGCGTAAACCAACGATGCTTGGAAAAATGAAATTGAACACATTTGTAGAGCTTATTGAAATTTTATTAAAATATATAAATAATCAGGAGTAACCTATGCCTACATTTATAAGATTGACGGATTACAATAGCAGTGAAGAAAAAGAGAAAGGTTTTTTTGATCCTAAAAACAGGTATGTGGCAAAACAGGAAGATTTTGAAAAGATTCCAGGTAGTCCTATTGCTTATTGGGTGAGTGATAGGATTAAGGAGATATTCAAAAATAGTAAAAAATTGAAGGAAATTGTAGAATATACTGGTTCACTCCATAAAACAGCCGATAATAATAAGTTTTTGCGATATGTATGGGAAATAAATACTAAAGATTTTGGTAAAAATAAAAAGTGGGTTTTTTATAATAAAGGTGGTAATTATAAGAAATGGTTTGGTAATAATGAATTATTTATTGATTGGACAGAAAATGCTCTTGATTTTTATAAAAAACATCCGACAGCAAATCTTCTAAATCCTAAGTTTTGGTTTAGAAAAGGTATTACTTGGACAGCTTTGACAAATGGAAATTTTAATGCAAGGTATTTTGAAGGCTTATATATATCAGATTTTAAAGGAGCTTCGATTTATCCAGAGATAACAAAAATAAAATATATATTGTCTGTTATGAATTCAAAATTAACTAATAATATATTAAAAATTCTTGCTCCTACAATGGATTTTAATATTGGGCAAGTTGTTGAACTTCCAATTATCTTTCCAAAAGAAGAATCAATAAAACAAAAAATTGACCAGCTTACTCAAGAATGTATAGACATTTCTAAAGAAGACTGGGACAGCAGAGAAACATCGTGGGACTTCCGAACCAATGAGTTGGTTCGAATTATGAATTATGAATTTTTAATGTTGAATGAAAGCAAGAAAAATAATTCAAAATTTAAAACTCAAAATTTAACATTAGAAGCGATTTATAATCGCTATTGTGAATATTGGAAAGAAAAATTTTTTAAACTTCATTCAAATGAAGAAGAGTTAAATAGACTATTTATAGATATATATGAGCTCCAGGATGAGCTCACTCCGGATGTGCTTCTTGAAGATATTACAATTTTAAAGCAGGAAACAAAGATTGTAGATGGAAAGCTTATCTTTAACACTGATGAAATTATCAAACAATTTATCTCCTATGCTGTTGGCTGTATGTTTGGTAGATACTCACTGGATCACGAAGGTTTACATATCGCCGATATGGGAGTAAGCATAGAAGAAGCAAATTCAAAGTTCAACATTCAACATTCAACATTTACTATAGATGACGATAACATCATACCTGTATTTGAATTTGATTTTTTTGAAGATGATATTGTTACAAGATTTAAAGAGTTTTTAAAGATTACTTTTTCAGAAGAGTCATTATATGAAAATCTATCATTTATAGCAAATGCACTTGGTAAAAAATCAAATGAATCAGATGAAGATGTTATGAGAAGATATTTCCATAAAGAATTTTATAGTGATCATGTGAGTAGGTATAAAAAAAGACCTATCTACTGGATGTTTAGCTCCAATCCAAAAGGTGCCGGTGCTTTTAATGTATTAATTTATATGCATAGATATTATCCAGGAATTGTTGCAAAAATAAGGACAGATTATCTTCACCCTTACATGGAAAAACTTGAATCAGAGAAAAATAGACTTCAGCAATCAATCGATAACAATGTATTAAGCGGGCAAACATTAAAAAAAGCACAAAATACGATAGATAAGATAGAAAAATATTTAATTGAGCTAAGAGAATACGATGTAAGACTAAAACATTATGCAGACAAGATGTTAAAAATTGACTTGGATGATGGTGTAAAAGTAAACTATTGTAAATTTCAAGATATATTAGTTGTGTTTGATAATAAATTATGCAAGTAACAAAAATCAGAGGGTTAGTTTAATGGATATAAGAGAGAAGCTGTTAGATAAATTTTCACGAAGCCGTATTGTTTTTTGGTTTGATGAAGAAGGTAATTTTGAAGATGATATTGAAAATCTAACGTTAGAAGATGTTAATATTTGTAAAGTGGAGAATAATGAATTTTATTTAAAGTATTTAATTGAAAAAGAAAAACCTTTAGATAAATTTTTGCTTTATTATAATTCAGCTCAGCCACCTATAGAAAAAAACTGGTTAGCTGATATTTTGCTTTATTCCGATGTGTTTTTTGCTGACCACAAATCTTTAATTAAAGATGAATTAAATGTTAGATTTGCAGAATTTGATTATTTATATAATGATTATAGGACATTTTTTAATAATAAAAAACGCCTTAGTAAATTAAAATCATATCTTTCTGAAGAACCTAATTATAAGGAATTATCATTAGGAATGATTGCTACTGTAATAAACGCTGCAAAAAATGATTTGGAAGCTGTATTATTTAAAATTTTTGAAAACGGATTGGATGAAGAAGACAATGAAGCATTAGAGCAGTTGGCAAAATATAATCTTGACTTAATGCTTAATAAAATTATCAAAGAGCATTTTAAAATTAAAAGTGAAGAAATAACACTTATAAAATTTGCATTATTGTTAGTTTGCTCCCATATTTTGCTTACAGCGCCTCAACTTGTGAAACAAAATTTATTTAATGAGTATATTGAATCTTTTGAAGGAAAGGGTCTGCAGGTTGCCGGGCATTTTGTTGAAGAATGGCTATATAACTCTAAACATAATCACTTATATTCTGAAATTTCACAATATGTTGATAATAAAGCAAACCTATCTCAAAAACTGGTAAATTTAAATCTTGGTGATTTAGCTGATGTTTACTCTCTGGAAAATATTGAAAATATTATCTTAGATAAAATGGCAAAAGAGGACATAGAAAATAATATTGAGTATTATTTAGATATAATAGAAAAAAGAAAGCAAAGTTTTTGGTGGGAAATTTATCAAAATACTTACTTATCTATAGAGTATTATTTGAAATTTGAAAAATCTCTCATTGCTATGCATCCTGATGCTGATAAAATTGAAAATTTATTGTCGTCTTATACTACAAAGTTATATTCAATAGATATAAATTATAGAAAGTTTATTTATTACTATAAAAACGGAAACAATGATTTACTATTAGATTATTACAAGAAACTAGAGAATAAATATTTTAATTTTATTAACTTACTAAATTCAAAATGGGATAGTTTATTAACATACGATTTTATAAATGATAATTCACATAATCAATTTAGTTTTTACAAAAAAATTATAGAAGAACGTATAGAAAGAAGTGAGAGAGTATGTGTTATAATATCTGATGCTTTAAGGTATGAAATTGGTTGTGAGCTGGTTGATGCTCTCTCCTTAAATGCAGATAGATTGAAGGTTGATTTAGACTACTTAGTTGCTAACATTCCAACAATCACAACAGTTGGTATGGCCTCTCTGCTTCCCCATAATAAAATTGAAATAAAAGACGATGGGTCTGTGTTGGTAGATGATAAACCCGCAACAAATACAAAAATGAGGAATGATTTATTAGTAACATTTAATAACAATTCATTAGCTATAACAGAAGAAGATGTAAATTCTCTTACAACATCACAACTAAAAGATTTGTTTAAAGGGAAAAATCTTATTTTTATTTATCAGAATATTATTGATAAAATTGGAGATGATAATGTTTCTGAAGGCAACGTTTTTAATGCGGTAGAACAATGCATAGATTCACTGGAAAAAATCATTAGGAAACTTGGAAGCTCAAATATAACTAATATTATTATTACATCTGATCATGGATTTATTTATCTAGATTCAAAGATTGAAGAACATTTAAAAATAGATTTTCCTTTTGACAAGTCAAAGATATCATTAAATCCAAGATACGTTTTAGGAGACAATATACAGCCTATAGCAAATAGTCATTATTTTGAAAAAATTGATAATAGTGAAATAAAAAGGAACAATATCTTGATTCCTAAGAATATCTTAAGATTTAAATCTACTAATGGTGCAAGTAAGAGATTTTTGCATGGTGGAGTTAGCTTACAAGAATTAATCCTACCTTTGATAAAAATAAGGCATACAAAAAAGCAGTCTAAAAGAAGTGTTGATTTTGAAATGATATCTCCTACGAAAAATATTATTACTTCAAACAACCCTAAATTTAAGTTTTTACAATCTGAACCTATAAGTAAAGATGTATTACCTTTGAAAATTAAGGTGGGTGTTTATGATAGTAATAATAATCTGTTATCAAGTGTTGGATTAGTGAACTTTGATGCAAATTCTGAAGATATAAATGATAGAACAAAAGTTTTGACTCTTAAGCTAAAGCCAATTAGCTTTGACAAAGATAAAACATATAGGTTAAAATTCTATGACGAGGATAATGAAGTTTTAATTAAAGAGTATGATTTTAAAATTAATATTCTTATATCAAATGATTTTTTTTGAAGGAGTAATTTATGGACAGACTTGACAATAAAATAATCGAGCTATTCCCAGGTAAAATTGTTAATAAAGAATTAGGGCAAAAATTAAAAACAGGATATAATGCCCCAAGCTTTGTAATAGAATATCTTGTTGGGATGTATTGTGCTACAAATGATGAAGAACAAATAAAAGATGGAATGCAAACTGTTAAAGATATATTAACGAAGCATTATGTAAGAGCAGATGAAATAGAAAAGATTAAATATCTAATGAGAGAGGAGGGTTCTTATAAAGTAATTGATAAAGCAGAAGTTTATTTAGACGAAAAAGAAGATAACTATTTTATGAAACTTCAAACATTGCAAATTGATAAAATACAATTAATACCCGATTTTATAGAAAAAAATCCACGTTTATTAACAACTGGTGTATGGGGGATAATAACACTATCTTATGTAAGATTGAAAAATCTTATAGAGGAAGAAATAGATATACAAAGACCGCTTGATGGCCAAGATTGTATGATTTGGCTTTCTGAAAAAAATGCTAAGGTTATTAAAGCTGTTCAGGATGAATACTCTGAAAATAAAAAACATAAAAGTAGAGCAGATGCTTTACCAGTACCTTATTTATTAAAAGACTTTAAGCCTATACAAGTACCGAAAGTGGATTTAGAGGAACTCTTTGAAAATAGGAAAAAGTTTACATTGGAAGAATGGATAGATTTTATAATGAGAAGTTGTGGTCTTGAACCGAGCTATTTTAATGAAAGACAAAAATTTCTTTTCTTGTATAGACTTATACCTTTTGTGGAAAATAACTATAATTTAATCGAACTTGGACCAAGGGGTACAGGCAAGTCTTTTATTTATAAAGAAATTTCACCTAATGCGACTCTTATTTCCGGTGGTAAGACTACTGTAGCTCAGCTTTTTGAATGGGCTGGTGTTATAATGAGGCAGAATGTTTTGGGTTTGGTAAATTTATGGGATGTAGTTGGCTTTGATGAAATCTCATATAATGTTTTTAAAAACAAGGAAAGTATACAAATATTAAAAGATTATATGGAGTCTGGTTCTTATTCAAGAGGTAAGAATACCAGATTTGCAGATGCTTCTATGGTATTTGTCGGGAATATAGATGAGGCTATAGAGAATATAATTAAAGACAAGAATAAAAATTTATTCCAATGGATAGCTCAAGAAATGCAGGATACAGCGTTTTTAGAAAGGATTCACTGCTTTATACCTGGATGGGAGTTTCCTAAAATGAGGCCAGAATTTATTACAAAAAAATCTGGATTTATTGTTGATTACTTCGCTGAATTTATGAGAAGTATGAGAAAATATAATTATACAGATAAATATGAAAAATATTTTAAGCTTAATAATGCTACTCAGAGAGATAGTATGGCAATTAAAAGGACTTTTAGTGGGTTAGCAAAGTTACTCTTTCCTGAAAATGAAGTAACAAAAGAGGATACAAAAAAATTATTAGAGTATGCCTGCGAATGTAGAAAAAGAGTAAAGTATAATTTGCGTAGGATGTTGCCACATGAATATCCAACTGACAGTTTGGGTTATGTAGATTTAGAAACTGGGGAAGAAGTTGAAGTCTTTGCTAAAGAAGAGATACAAGGAAATTGAAACTTTAAGTGAAAAACTTGAGGTATTAGTAAATAGAGTTAAAGCAGTTGAAGAAAACGAAGAAACAGTCACTATTGATTTATTAGCTTATATTATCAAACTTACTCTTGATAGTTATCAATTTATAAGAGAAAGCTACAAGGATATCGAATTGTATAAACAATATTTAGGAGAAGTATTTATTGATAAATATATTTATATGTTTAACTCAATTGAAAAGGAAGGGAAACAGTTAATTGATGAAATGTCAGACATGGAAGAAAAATTATCGTCTGAAGATTTTATTTTATCCTGTTTAAAATGGCTGTTAGATATTGTGAAACTTTTAAAAATAAATTTAGAAATTATTCGTTTTATATATAAAATTGATTCATTTGCTAAAACTAAAATTATGGATGATATGACTTATATACTAACTTTAATTGACGATTTAGATTATGGTTAGATTTATAGTTTTAATTTTTTAAGATAAGGTGATTAAATATAAATGGATAGACCTTTTGCATTTAAAGATGTTAGAAAATTAATAAGTGAATATAAATATATAAAATATAAACTAAAAGAAATTGTTTCTGCACTTAAAACCTATAAAGATAAAATAAAAAATGCTGTAAATGAATTAGCAGCTGCAGAGGCTCTAAGCGTACTTCAAGAAGTACCAATTCAAGAAATTAATAGACATAAAAGCGGTTTTAGGTTACGACCTCTAATTAATTGCGGATTTACTTCAATTAAGGATGTTGTTTTAGCTTCAGAATATACTCTTGAAAGTATTAGAGGGATAAGTAGTAATACAGCTCGTGAGATTAAAAATATTGCACATAAATTATTAATAGACACTTTAAGAGAACTAAAAATTAGTATAAGCGCTGATAATAAAACTAAAGAAGCAACAAAACTTATAGTTGCTATTTCAAAATATAAAAACTCTGTTTCTTTTGCAAATTCTAGTTCTGAATTCTTACAACTTTTTGAAAAACAATTAGATCATGATTTAAAAGGTATAAAGCCTGCGAAGAATGTTATAAGATGGTTTTTCGCGTCAAAAGATAAAAGATCAAAAGCTGTAGAAACATACAGTAAATTATATTTATTTTATGAAAATGAATTTAAGGATAATACTAAAGCGTTAATTTCAGAATATGATAAAATTAAGAATTTTACAGAGAATTATGCTTGGAGTGATTTTGAAAAAGACTCAATTAAATATTTTAATATATTGGAAGAAATTGCACCTGAATTTTTTGATTCTAAAGATTCTGTATATGGCTTGCCAGAAGAAATAGCTTCAAAAATTTCTACCCAAGATTTTTCTAAAGAAGGGCTTTTATGTGAATTGCGGAGATATCAAGAATGGGGTGTAAGATATATTTTAAACCAAAAACGAGTTTTGCTTGGTGATGAAATGGGTTTAGGTAAAACTGTTCAAGCTATAGCTACAATGGTTGCTTTGAAAAATAAAAACTCTACTCATTTTGTTGTTGTTTGTCCTGCAAGTGTAATAGAAAATTGGTGCAGAGAAATAAATAAACATAGTAGACTCAATGTAAAAAAAGTTCACGGGAATAGTAGAAAGAGATCATTAGAAGCGTGGATAGATAACGGTGGAGTTGCCGTTACAACTTATGAAACAACAGGGTATTTTAAATTGGAAGCAATACCTAAAATTAATCTTATAGTTGTAGATGAAGCTCACTATATTAAAAATCCTAATGCAAAAAGAACTATTAATACTAAAAATCTTTGTAGTAAAGCCGAACAAATATTATTTATGACAGGTACACCACTAGAGAATAAAGTAGATGAAATGATTTCTTTGATTAGTATATTGCAACCTAGAGTAGCTAATTCCATTATGGGGATGGAATCATTGGCCCATGCTCCACATTTTAGGAAAAAAATTGCTCCCGTTTATTATAGAAGAAAAAGAGAAGATGTATTAGGAGAGTTGCCAAAACTTATAGAGACTAGAGAATGGTGTACATTAGGTATTGAAGAAAGAATCGCATATGAAAAGGCAGTTCTCAGTCGAAATTTTATGGATATTAGGCGTGTTTCATGGAGTATAGATAACTTACGTAATTCTTCTAAAGCAAAAAGAATGCTTGAGCTTATTAATGAAGCCAAAGAAAATGGGAGAAAGATATTAATATTTTCTTTTTTCTTAGATACCATAAAAAAAATTAAGTTGATGTTGGGTAATATGTGTTTAGATCCAATAAGTGGAAAAGTTTCTCCTGAAAATAGACAAAAAATAATTGATGATTTTAATGAATCTCCTGCAGGGACAGTACTAGTAGCACAAATTCAATCTGGTGGAATCGGCCTTAATATTCAGTCAGCTAGTGTCGTAATTATATGTGAGCCACAATTAAAACCCTCAATAGAAAATCAAGCTATTTCAAGAGCTTATCGTATGGGTCAGCCTCGAGATGTGTTAGTGTATAGGCTTTTATGCAAAGATACAATTGATGAAAGAATCATTGATTTGCTTGAAAATAAAGAACAAATTTTTAATGCATTTGCGGATAAATCTGAAGCTGCTTATGAAGACTTTTATATTAAAGAGGAGAAAATTAGCGAGCTAATTGATGAAGAAATTAAGCGTATAAAAAATCAAAAAAATAGGTAGTTTAAACCTACCTACTTTATAGGTAGTGTTCATAATTCCGTGTCACTTTAGTAGATCTATTGGCAACATTACAGTTAAGAGATGTTAAAGGTAAAATAATTCCCCAGTAAAAGGCCCTTAAAAATCCCCACCTGTGTATGTTAACATGCCTCCACCAAATACATAGGTTGGAGGTAAATAA
>NZ_JBSQOT010000034.1:0-20036 GCF_055117995.1 Deferrivibrio sp.
TTTGCCAGTCTACGATAAGCCTATGATATATTACCCGCTCTCTGTATTGATGCTTGCGGGTATAAAGGATATTTTAATCATTTCCACTCCTCATGATTTGCCAAATTTTGAAAAATTATTGGGTAGCGGAGAGCAATTTGGTATAAGCTTGTCATATGCTGTACAACCGTCCCCCGATGGCCTTGCTCAAGCATTTTTGATAGGTGAAGATTTTATTGGCGACGATAATTGTGCAATGATTTTAGGGGATAATATCTTTTACGGAAGTGGACTTACCAATCATTTAAAGGAAGCAGTGAAAAATGCTGATAAAGGTATTGCTACAATTTTTGGATATTATGTTAACGACCCGGAGAGATTTGGAGTAGTTGAGTTTGATGAGCATGGCAATGTTATTTCTGTTGAGGAAAAACCTAAACATCCCAAATCAAATTACTGTATTACCGGGCTATATTTTTACGATAACAGAGTTGTAAACTTTGCCAAACAGGTAAAGCCTTCTGCAAGAGGCGAGCTTGAGATAACCGATTTAAATAGACTATACCTTCAAGATGGTAGCTTACAGGTGAGACTTCTTGGCAGGGGATACGCCTGGCTTGACACTGGTACAGTCGATTCTTTAGTTGAAGCATCTGAGTTTGTAAAAGTACTGGAAAAAAGGCAGGGGATAAAGATTGCGGCTCTCGAAGAGGTAGCATATAAAAACGGCTGGATAGACAAAGCTACATTGATAACAGCGTCAGAAAGATATGGAAAATCACCCTATGGGGAATATCTAAAAAAAGTAGCTGAAGGTAAGATACATTATTAAATTCAGATTTTTGAAATAATTGAATCAAGTAGGAATATATGAATATAACAGATACTATTTTCAGAGGCGTAAAGATAATTGAAACCAGTTATTTTGGTGACAATAGAGGCTGGTTTACCGAAAGTTACAACAAAGAACGCTTCAAAAATTTTGGTATTGATATTGAATTTGTTCAAGATAATCACTCATTTTCTGCACAAAAAGGAATTATTCGAGGAATCCACTTTCAAAACAACCCCAAATCTCAAAGCAAGCTTGTAAGATGCACAAGAGGGAAGATTCTTGATGTGATAGTCGATTTGAGAAAAGGCTCAGATACATATAAGAAATGGATTGCAATAGAACTCAGTGAAGAAAACAAAAAGCAAGTATTTATCCCAAAAGGATATGGCCATGGTTTTGTTACGCTTACAGAAAATGTTGAAATCCAGTATAAGGTGGATGAATATTACTCAAAGGAATATGACAGAAGTATCAGGTTTGATGACCCTGAGCTTAACATAGATTGGAAGACAAAATCACCTATTCTATCAGACAAAGATAAAAACGCACCATTTCTAAAAGACAGCGACGTAAATTTTACTATCAAGGTTCTTGTAACAGGTGCAAAAGGTCAGCTTGGCTATGACGTGCTAAAGAGACTGAACGAGCTGGGGTTGGAAGCAGTCGGTGTTGATATGGATGATTTTGATATTACAGATGAAAACGAAACATTGAACAACATCTCAAGAATCAATCCTGATGTGGTAGTGCATTGTGCAGCCTATACTGCAGTGGATAAGGCTGAGGAAGAAAAGGATAAGTGCTATGCAGTAAATGTACAAGGTACAAGAAACATTGCAATTGCATGCAAGAAAATCGATGCAAAAATGCTTTATGTTTCTACTGACTATGTTTTTGATGGTGAAGGTGAAAACCCTTTTGATGAGTATGAACGGACTAATCCGATAAATTATTACGGGTATACAAAAGCTAAAGGCGAAAATGTTGTACAAGAATTGTTAGAGAAGTATTTTATTGTAAGGACTTCCTGGGTGTTTGGTATAAATGGAAACAACTTTGTCAAGACCATGTTAACACTTTCAAAAACAAGAGATGAAATAAAAGTTGTAAATGATCAGATTGGCTCGCCTACATATACTCCTGAGCTTGCAAAACTAATATGTGAAATCATTCAAACCAATAAATATGGAATATACCACGCTTCAAATGAGGGATTTTGTAGTTGGTATGAATTTGCCGCCCAGATTTTTAAAATATTTGGAAGAGACACCAAAGTAATTCCAATTTCCTCAGAAGAATTCCCTACCAGGGCAAAAAGGCCAAAAAACTCAAGACTTTCCAAGAATATGCTTGATAAAAACGGATTTAGCAGATTACCTGACTGGAAAAAATCATTGGAAGATTTTAAGACTCAATATTTAACATTGGGGGAATAAGTTAATGTATAACAATTCATCATCAAACAGAAAAATACTGGTTACCGGTGGTGCTGGTTTTATTGGGTCAAACTTTATCAGGTACCTTTTTGAAAAAGAAAACTTTGATGGAGTAGTTGTTAACCTTGACCTTCTGACATATGCCGGCAATCTTATGAATCTGGAAGATATTGCAAAAAAATATGAAGGTAAGAATTATTTTTTTGAGCACGGTGATATCTGTGACAGAGAAAAAGTGAAATCTATATTTGAAAAATATGAAATAAACACAGTAATTCACTTTGCAGCGGAGTCCCATGTGGACAGATCCATCCTTGGACCTGAGGAATTTGTAAGGACAAATATACAGGGCACATTCACTCTATTGGATGTTGCTAAAAATTACTGGATGGAGAAGCCATTTAAATATCATGACAGATATCTAAATGAAGCTGTAAATGATGAATATTTAATGCTCAATGAAAAAGAAAATAATTCTACACACAAAATTCAAAATTCAAAATTGGAAGCCACGCTTCCTCGTTTTCATCATATTTCTACAGATGAAGTTTATGGTAGCCTAAGCGATACAGGTTATTTTTATGAAACAACCCCTTATGATCCAAGGAGCCCGTATTCGGCAAGCAAAGCAAGCAGTGATCATTTGGTAAGAGCATATTATCATACTTATGGATTACCTGTTACAATTTCAAACTGCTCAAACAATTATGGACCATATCATTTCCCGGAAAAGCTTATACCTCTTATGATTTTAAATATGATTGAAGAAAAACCTTTACCGGTTTACGGTGACGGTAAAAACATCAGGGACTGGCTCTATGTGGAAGATCATTGCAGTGCTGTATGGAAAATTGTGACCAACGGCAGAATAGGTGAAACATATAATATTGGCGGAGAAAACGAATGGACGAATATAGATCTCGTAAACAGACTATGTGAAATTGTGGCAGAGAAGATGGGTAAAGCCAAGGATTATTATAAAAGGCTGATTACATTTGTCAAAGACAGGCCAGGTCATGACAGACGTTATGCCATAAATTGCGATAAAATCAAAAGTGAATTGGAATGGAAGCAGAGTGTAACATTTGAAGAGGGGCTTAATAAAACAGTTGATTGGTATTTAAATAATAAAAATTGGGTAGAAAATGTAAAATCTGGGGAATATAAAAAATGGTTAGAAAAAAATTATTCTAAAAGATAATAGACTGTTATGAGGATGGGTTGATTAAGGGATTTATTAAGAAGTTTACCAATACGGAAGATAAAAAGAGACTGCTGTCAAATTTTATTTCTCTAAGTGTTTTACAGGGAGCAAATTATATACTGCCGCTTATAACATTACCTTATCTTGTAAGAGTTTTGGGGCCGGAAAAATTTGGGCTTATAATGTTTGCTCAGGCTTTTATTCAATATTTTGTCATATTAACTGATTATGGTTTCAATCTATCTGCTACAAGGGAGATTTCAATTCACAGAGAAAATAAAGGAAAAGTTTCTGAAATATTTAGTTCTGTAATGACAATAAAGTTTATTTTGATGATTGTTTCTATCATAATTTTATCTGTTGTTATTTTTTCATTTGAAAAATTTAGAAATGATTGGGGGATTTACTTTTTGACATTTGGAATGGTTGCAGGGCAAGTTCTCTTCCCTGTCTGGTTTTTTCAGGGGATGGAAAGGATGAAGTATATCACCTTTTTAAATATATTGGCAAAGCTAATCTTTACAGTTGCTATTTTTGTTTTTATTCACGAAGCTTCTGACTATATTTACGTTCCTTTGATAAATTCTCTTGGATTTATAGTTGCTGGGATTTTAGCAATGTGGATAGTGTTTAGGAATTTTAAAGTAAGTTTTAAGTTACCATGTTTTTATGATATAAAATATCAATTAAGTGATGGTTGGCATTTATTTGTATCAACTGTTGGAGTAAGTTTATACAGAAGTGCCGATACTGTAATTTTAGGTTTATTCAGTAGTAACTTAATAGTTGGTTATTACTCAGTAGCAAGAAAAATTTTATCTGCTATTCAAAATTTGCAATCACCAATAGGACAAACACTTTTCCCATATTTTTCCAATAGGTTTAAATTAATAGGGTCTGACTCTGCAAAGAAATTATCATTTAAATTCTCAAAATTTGTTTTTTTTATATACTTTATTATTTCAATTTTGACATTTATTTTCTCAAGCCAATTAGTATATATAGTCAGTGGACAACACTACTCTTACTCTATTTATGATTTAAAAATATTGTCTATAGTCATAGTGATAGGTGGACTAAACTATTATTTTGGGATCTTGGGTCTTGTTTCACTTGGCCATAATAAATATTTTTCTAAGTCCGTTATTGCTACCGGTATTTTTTTTATATTAATTTCACTATTATTAGTCCCAATTTTAAAAGATAAGGGAGTATCTTTAGCTATAGTGCTTAGTGAAAGCTTATTACTTACTTTTTTATTTAGGTATTTAATAATTTTAAAGTAATGAATATTGTCATTCATCGTTGAATTATATGAGGCCTGTGGAATACTATGAAAAATGGAAAAATGAGAATCAGGATGAAGCTGCATAGTCATAACAAAAATGAGCAAAAAAGTGTCCTGACTTTTGGGAAGAACAGGAGTTTATCTATAATAGTTGTTAATTGGAATTCTGGTAACCAGATTTTAGAATGTCTTAAATCTATTGAACATGCTAAGAAAGTTAATTTTTATCTTAAAAAAGTTATCATTGTAGATAATGCTTCAACAGATGGTTCTTTGAACAATATTGAAAATATAAAATTACCATTAAAAATAATCAGAAACCCAAAAAATTACGGATTTGCTAAAGCATGTAATATTGGAGCAAAAGATGCAGAAGAAGATTTTATTCTTTTTCTAAATCCTGATATGATTGTATTTGAAGATACATTTGTAAATCTGTTCAATTATATTCATGAACATGACAAGTCTGAAACAGGTATTTATGGAATACAATTATTGGATATGGATGAAAATATTCAGAAAACATGTGCAAGATTTCCAACTTTATGGAATTTAATTGTTAGAACGGTTGGATTGGATACCATATGCCCAAAAATTTTTAAAAGTTATAGGATGGCAGAGTGGAGTCATAGGGAAACAAAAGAAGTAGAACAAGTTATTGGAGCATTTTTTTTGGTAAAAAAACATCTTTTTGAAAGGCTTGATGGATTTGATGAAAGCTTTTTTGTATATTTTGAGGAAGTAGATTTTTCAAGAAGGGCTTATGAGTTAGGTTTCAGAACAAGTTACATTACAGAAGCTAAGGCTTATCACAAAGGAGGAGGAACCTCCGAAAAAGTTAAAGGAAAAAGATTATTTTACAATGCTCAAAGTAGAGTAATTTATGCATTTAAGCATTTTGGTTTAATTAAGGGTCTGATTTTAATGGGATTTGTATATTTTATAGAGCCAATTAGCAGAATTAGTTTTTTGATTTTAAAAAGAAACTTTGATGAAATTTCCGAGATGATCAAGGGATATATCTATCTTTATAAAAACATAATAAAAATAATAAAAGCAGGTACAAAGTGAGAGTTCTATTTTTACCTAAATATGATCGCCTTGGCGCTAGTTCCCGTTATAGGACTTATCAGTATCTAACATTTGTAAAAAAAGCTGGAATTGATTTTGATATTAAGCCACTTTTTAACGAAGAATATCTTGTTTATAAGTACAAACATGGCAAAGAAAATAAGTTTTTGACTTTGAAAAGGGTATTAAAAAGGATAAAAGCGGTATTAATAGATAGCTGGAAATATGATTTACTTGTAATAGAAAAAGAGTTGATACCATATTTTCCTCCTATTTTAGAGTATTATCTGAAATTAATAGGAAAACCTTATATAGTGGATTATGATGATGCGGTATGGCACAATTACGACAATTATAGTAAAAAATTCGTACGTCTTTTACTAAAAAACAAAATAAAAACAGTTATGAAATTAGCCAGCTTCGTTATTGGTGGTAGCGAATATATCATTGAATATGCAAAAAATGCAGAATCAAAAAGAATAGAAAAGATACCAACAGTTATAGATCTCAGAAAATATCTCTGTAATGATAAAAAAAAGGGTGAAAAATTTATAATAGGATGGATTGGGTCACCATCAACAAGCAGGTATGTTTTAACTATCAATGAAATATTGACAGAATTTACCCAACAGTATGAAGCTGTAGTTCATCTTGTAGGATTCGATAAAAACTTAGAAAATCAGCTAAAGTTTAATTATAAAATTATAGATTGGGATGAACATACGGAAATTCAGGAAATATGTAAATTTGATGTAGGCATAATGCCTTTAATAGATGGTCCATTTGAAAGGGGGAAGTGTGGTTTTAAACTTATACAATATATGGGCTGCAAAAAACCTGTTGTTGCATCAGATATAGGTGAAAATAATATAATAGTTAAACATGAAAAAAACGGATTTTTGGCTAATTCAAAAGAAGATTTTTATACTTATTTAGAATATTTGTTTCTTAATAAAGACGTATCAGAAAAAATGGGGGTAATCGGATACAAAGTAGTTGATGAATGTTACTCCTTAGAAAAAACATCTGAACTTTATGTTAAATTATTAAGAGAAATAGGCGGCAAATTATGAAAATTGCATTTCTGAGTCACCTTGATTTAAATCTATTTCTTTTTAGATTGCCAATAATGAAGGAGTTAGTTAACTTGAACCACAAAGTATATGCTGTGATCCCTAAAGGAGAGTATTTTGAAAAGTTTAAAGATTTTGGTATTATTTCATTTGAGTATAAGATTAAAAGGAGTAGTCTTAATCCTTTTAATGAGATAAGTACTATTCTAAACATACAAAACATTATAAAAAAAATTAATCCAGATATTTTACATACCTTTATGCATAAACCAAATATTTATGGTAATTTATCAGGAACAAAAAACATAATCAATACGGTTACGGGGCTTGGGAGTTTTTTTGTGCACAATGACCAAAAATCAAAGATGGTTAGATATGCAATTGAAAATCTATATAGGATAACCACAAAATTTTCCAAAAAAGTTGTATTTCAGAATAGCGATGACATGGCTTATTTTATTAAAAAAGGTATAATCAAAGAAGATAAAGCTGTGCTAATAAAGTCAAGTGGTGTTGATACGGATTATTTCAAACCCGAACCAAAAGATGAAGAACTAACAAGAGAGCTTAAAATAAACAAAAACAAGCCGATTGTCTTGATGATTGCACGGGTTATAAAGGATAAGGGTGTAGAGGAATATATAAGGGCTACGGAGATATTAAAAAATAAAGCAAATTTTTTGTATGTCGGTGATGTAGATAAAGGGAATAAAAATGCATTTGTACCAGATTGGAAAGATGTGAAGTATTTAGGCTTTAGAAAAGATATAAAACAGCTTATTTCTATTTGCGATGTTTTTGTTTTGCCAAGTTATAGAGAAGGTATACCAAGGACTTTATTGGAAGCAGCAGCTATGGGTAAACCCATAGTAACAACAGATGCTGTTGGATGTAGAGAAGTGGTAGAAAACAATAAAAATGGTTTTTTGGTACCTATAAAAGATCATGTTAAACTTGCTAAAAAAATTGAAATATTAATAAATAACAATGAACTAAGAGAAAGATTTGGTAAATATTCCAGAGAAAAAGCTGTAAAAGAATTTGATATAAAATTAGTAGTGTCTCAATATATAAAATTGTATGAAGAGTTATTAAATGTATAAAAATTTTTTAAAACCTTTATTTGATAGAATGTTGGCTTTAGTTTTACTAATACTCTTCCTGCCAATTATGTTAATAGTTGGAATATTAATATATTTATGGGACAGTAGACCGATATTATTTATTCAAGAACGTCCAGGGTATAAAGGGAAAATTTTTAAGATTTATAAATTTCGTACAATGACAAACGAAAAAGACGAAAATGGAAATTTACTACCTGATGAGCTTAGACTCAAAGGGATAGGTAAATTTATTAGAAGTCTAAGCTTGGATGAGTTGCCACAACTTTTTAATGTTTTAAAAGGGGATATGAGTTTTGTGGGACCAAGGCCTCTTCTTATTGAATATTTGCCATTATATAACGAAAGACAAAAAAAAAGACATGATGTTAAGCCAGGCATAACTGGACTTGCTCAGGTTATGGGAAGGAATGCTTTGACATGGAAAGAAAAATTCGAATATGATATTTATTATGTGGAAAACTTATCATTTTGGCTTGATTTAAAAATAATATTGCTCACTATATGGAAAGTTCTAAAAAAAGAAGGTATTTCACAAGAAGGTAGAGCTACGATGGAGAAGTTTAATGGAAACAATTGAAATTTACATATATGGTGCAAGTGGACATGGAAAGGTTGTCTATGATGTGGCATTAAGATTAGGTTATAAAATAAAAGGTTTTGTAGATGATGATAGGAGTAAAAAAAAACTTTTAGATTTGCCTGTATTAACTTTTAATGACTTAGTGTGTAAAGGTTTTGATATTGCTTTAGGGATTGGTGATAATAAAGTTAGACATAAAATCTACAACAAATTGAAAAGTAAAAATATCACATTAGTTAGTTTGATTGATCCAAGTGCAATAATATCTAAACATATTGTAATTGGTGAAGGTAGTGTAATTTTCCCCAACTCTGTTGTAAATAATTCTGCAACTATTGGAAAAGGTTGTATAATTAATACTGGGGTAATTGTAGAGCATGATTGTGTTGTTGGAGATTTTGCTCATATTTCACCGAATGCTGCTCTTGCAGGTGGGGTAAAAGTTGGAAAATTTTCGCAAGTGGGAATTGGGGCTTGTGTAAAACAAAATATAACTATTGGTGAAAATGTAATAATTGGTGCAGGTGCTGTTGTATTAAAAGATGTTCCAGATAATGTTGTGGTAGTTGGGAATCCAGGGAGGGTAATTAGGAAAAATGAGTAATAAGATTTTTTTATCGCCGCCATATATTTGTGGCAATGAAATGGAGTATGTAAAACAGGTCTTTGAAAGTAATTATCTTGCGCCTGTTGGTGAGTTTATAGATAAATTTGAAAAATCTGTTTGTAATTATACTGGTGCAAAATATGCTGTGGCTGTGTCATCTGGTACTGCTGCAATACATTTGGCTGTGAGGGTTTTAGGCATAAAAGAGGGTGATTATGTTTTGGCATCAACTTTTACTTTTATAGGTTCTGTTGCCCCTATCCTGTATCAAAAAGCAAATCCAATTTTTATTGATAGCGATTATAAAAGTTGGAATATGGATCCAAATCTTTTAGAAGATGCTGTTAAAGATTTACGAAAAAAAAATATAAAACCAAAGGCATTAATTTTGACTCATCTTTATGGCCAACCTGCAGATATGGATTCTATAGTTGAAATTTGTAATAAATATGAAATAATTTTAATTGAGGATGCTGCAGAGTCTTTAGGTGCAACATTTAAAGAAAAACATACTGGTACTTTTGGAAAAGCTGGGATTTATTCCTTTAACGGGAACAAAATAATCACTACTTCAGGCGGAGGAATGTTGGTAACAGATGATGAATGGATTGCAAAAAAAGCAAGATTTTACTCTACCCAGGCAAAAGAAGATGAATTGTGGTATGAGCATAAAGAGTATGGCTATAATTATAGGATGAGTAATGTCCTTGCTGCAATAGGACTTGGACAGCTTGAAACAATTGATTTCAGAATAAAAAAAAGAAGGGAAACATTTAAAAATTATAAAAAATTATTATCTGATATTTCTGAAATTGAGTTTATGCCTGAATTAGAACATGCAAGAGGAAATCGCTGGCTTACTACTTTGATATTTCATAACCAGGATCCATTTGAAATTGTTAAAAGAATGCAAGAAAGTGGCATTGAAACAAGACCTCTATGGAAACCGATGCATTTACAACCTGTGTTTGAAGGATGTTTATTTTATTCTAATGGTGTAAGTGAAAATTTGTTTAAAAAAGGCATTTGTTTGCCAAGCGGAACTGAACTCAAATACGATGATGTCAGTCGCATATCAGAAAAGATTAAAGGGTCAATTGATGCTTAAAAAAATATTAAATCTAACTACAACTAAGAGACTAATCTTTTTCATTTTATTAGATAGTTTTATATTTGTAATTAGCCTTTATATTTCCTTTTTGCTAAGATTTGACTTTTATATCCCCTCTGTCTTTATGGACTCATTTTTTTATTCCTTGCCAATTTTTATTTTTGTAAAAGTATTTTTATTCTATTTAAACAAGCTCTATTTTATTAGCTGGAGATTTATCTCTGTTGTAGATTTTTTTAAAATTGTAATTTCTTTGCTTTTGGCAATTTTCATTATAGGCTTATTTAATTATTTATATTATTATGTAGTAAAAATATATTTAGTCCCGAGATCTATTCCGCTTATAGATTTTTTTATTTCACTTACAGCAGTTTCAATATTTAGAGTCTCAAAAAGAGTTTATATAGAGATCATAAAAAATAAAAAAACAAGTGCCATAAAAAAAACAATTATTATAGGTGCAGGAGACAGTGGTGAAAAAATAGCAAGAGAGCTTATAAAAAAAGATTTAAATATGCTACCAGTAGCATTTCTGGACGATAATATTGCTAAGCAAAATATTTATATTCACAATATACCGGTCATTGGGAAGATTGATGATTTAGATAATGCAATAAAAAGTACCAACATTGAAACAATAATAATAGCAATACCTTCTTTATCATATAAAAAAATAAAGCAGATATTCGAAACAGCAAAGCAAAATCAAATAAAAGATGTAAAAATAGTCCCAAATACATCATTCTTATTAAAAGATAGTATCAGCATAAAAGATTTACGAGATATAAATCTTGAGGATCTATTAGCAAGAAAACCCGTAAAAATTGATGCTTCTTTGGTAAGAGAATTTATCAAAGGAAAAATTGTCTTTATAACTGGAGCTGCAGGTTCAATTGGCTCAGAAATTTTAAGACAAATTATAAATTTTTCCCCAAAAAAAGTTATAGCTTTTGAAATTGATGAAACGGAGCTTCATAATCTCTCACTTAAAATCAGCCATCTGTTAATTCAGATTGGCAAAAAAATCGATTTTGATTATATTGTTGGCGATATAAGAGATTTTAATAAACTTGATGAAATATTTAAAAAATATGACATTGATATTGTTTTTCATGCTGCGGCCTATAAACATGTCCCATTGATGGAACACTATCCTGAAGAGGCAGTCAAAACAAATATATTTGGAACATATAATTTAGTCGTTTTATCCAAAAAGCATAAAATAAAAAAATTTATAAATATCTCAACAGATAAAGCAGTTAATCCAACAAGCATCATGGGGGCTACAAAAAGAATAGCTGAGATTATTTGTTCGGCATTCAATGATGTTACAACTAAATATATATCTGTTAGATTTGGTAATGTCCTTGGGAGTAGAGGAAGTGTGATTCCAATTTTTCTGGAACAGATAAAGCATGGTGGACCTGTAACCGTAACTCATCCTGAAATGAAAAGATATTTTATGACAATCCCTGAAGCTGTTTTACTCGTTTTTCAGTCTGCAGCTATGGGAAGTGGAGGTGAAGTCTTTGTCCTTGATATGGGTGAGCCAGTAAAAATAGTCTCTTTAGCAAAAGATTTGATAAAACTGCAAGGACTTGAACCAAATATTGACATAAAAATAGAATTTACTGGATTAAGACCTGGCGAAAAACTTTTCGAAGAATTATTGACAGCAGAAGAGGGTACTGAGGCTACAAAGCACCAGAGTATATTTACTGCGAAGATTTCTAATGGATACAGTATTGAAAAGGTTCAATCTATTCTTGAAGATTTAAAAACATATATTTACAAGTCTCCAGAAAATATAAAAAAATATTTACAGAAAGTCGTACCATTTTACAGAGATGATAAAATTTCTTAAAATATTATTCTATATAAAACCATATTTGGGGGCTTTTTATGCATAATTTTGCGAACAATATCTTGGTTACTGGCGGGGCAGGGTACATTGGCAGTCATGTGGTAAAACAGCTTCTGGAAAATACAGATAGCGTTGTAACAATCATTGATAACCTCTCCACTGGACATATGACCACCATCGAAACTCTTAAAACCATTGGCGGCAACAGGTTGGCATTTCTTCATACCGACCTGAAAAATTTTTCAGAAGTGGAAGGTATAATTAAGTCAAACTCTTTTGATGCGGTAATCCATTTTGCGGCAAGCATTGTCGTCCCTGAGAGTGTGGCAAACCCCTTAAAATATTATATGAACAATACCGTAAATACTACAAATCTGATAAATAGTTGTGTAAAATACGGCGTAAACAGGTTTATATTTTCTTCTACTGCTGCAGTTTACGGTGAGCCGGCAAAAGTCCCTGTACTGGAAGACACCGCAAGATTGCCTATTAATCCCTATGGGATGAGCAAGCTAATGAGTGAAAATGTCCTCATAGACAGCGGCAAAGCATATAAAGATTTTAAATACGTAATCTTGAGATATTTTAATGTGGCAGGGGCTGATGGTAAAACAAGGATAGGTCAGTCATTCCCTGAGGCAACCCACCTGATAAAGGTTGCCGCAGAGACTGCAGTAGGCAAGCGAAACAAAATGTATATTTTTGGGGATGATTATCCTACCGCTGATGGCACATGTATCAGAGACTATATCCATGTAGATGACCTTGCCGATGCCCATTTAAAAGCGCTTATTTACCTTGAAAATAATGAAAGTGAAGTTTTTAACTGTGGTTATGGCCACGGTTATTCTGTAAAAGAAGTTATCGAAGTAATGAAAAAGGTTTCTGGTGTAAATTTTAATGTTGAGATTTCAGGCAGAAGGGCAGGGGATCCTGCGACACTCGTGGCAGGAAATGAAAAAATAAAAAGCATGACGAAATGGCAGCCAAAATATAATAACCTTGAATATATTTGCAAAACTGCCCTTGAATGGGAAAAGAAATTATCTCAAGTGAGGTAAACACTATTTAGATTATTAATTATTTTCAGGAGATTAAAAAATGAAAGGGATTATACTTTGTGGAGGGTCAGGAACAAGACTATGGCCGATAAGCAGGACACTTTATCCAAAGCAATTTGTAAAGCTTTTTGATGATAAATCGCTCTTTCAGCTTACTGTTGAAAGGAATGCAGATTTATGCAAATCATTTTTAATTGTTTCCAACGCTGAACAATATTTTCTTGCAATTGACCAACTTGAAGAGCTAAATATTCGTTCATTTAATGTAAATAATTCAAGATTTTTCCTGGAGCCGGTCGGGAGAAATACAGCACCAGCCATTGCCCTTGCATGTCTATCTCTTAGCCCGGATGAAATTGTCCTCGTCAGCCCATCTGATCACTTAATCAAAAATATTAAGGAATATAAGAAGACCATCGCAAACGCCGAAACCCTCGCAAAAGAAGGCTATCTTGTAACATTTGGTATCACCCCCACATACCCCGAAACAGGCTATGGTTACATCCAGGCAAGGTGCAAAGATACAAAAAACGTTTTTTTCGATGTGGAAATGTTTCATGAAAAGCCTGATTTAGAAACAGCAACAAAATATTTGGAAGAAAACTCAAAATTTAACACTCAAAATTCAAAATTGTTCTTCTGGAATTCAGGTATGTTTATGTTTAAAGCCGGTGTATTTTTAGCAGAATTAAAGGCTCATGCGCCTGAAATTTATGAGGCTTGTGTAGTTGCTTTTAACGAGAAAAAAGTTGATAATTCCACAATAAGGATTCAACACCAGCATATGGAAACAATCCCCTCAGAATCAATAGATTACGCTGTCATGGAAAAATCAAAAAATGTGAAAGTGGTAAAATGTGATTTTTCATGGAATGACCTTGGCAGCTTTGCATCCCTTTATAATGAATTTCAGCAGGATGAACATGGTAATGCCTTAATGGCCAACGCAACACCGATACTCATTGATTCAAAGAATAATCTTATTATTTCTGAAGATAGATTTGTGGGAACAATCGGCGTAAATGACCTTATTATTGTTGATACAAACGATGCTCTGCTTGTTGCAAAAAAAGAAGATGCTCAAAAGGTAAAAGAGCTAGTCAGCAAATTAAATTCTACCAACTCGAATCTGCTTGCCTTTCACAACACTGTTCATAGGCCATGGGGCACATACACAGTCCTTGAAGACGGCAAAGGCTATAAAATTAAAAAGATTATGGTAAAGCCTGGTAAGAGATTGTCACTGCAAAAGCATATGCACAGGAATGAACACTGGATTGTGGTCAGCGGTACTGCAACCGTTACGGTGGGCAATGAAACAAGATATGTAAGACCAAATGAGTCAACATATATAAAAATGGGAGAAGTTCACAGACTTGCCAATGATGGCAAAATCCCCGTAATTTTGATTGAAGCCCAGGTCGGCGAATACACCGGCGAAGATGATATTGTAAGAATTGATGATGATTTTAAAAGGGAGTAATACTTTAGCCGAATTTCGTCAACCGTAAACCAAGGTAGTGTTCATAATTCTCCACTTGAACCTTTAGCTATATACAAAAACCTTATAAATTCTCTTACAGAGTCTCTCTTAAATCCTTCTGCAATGTTTGAAGGTATAGATATAGCTGCTCTTTGAATTTATCTTTAAAAGCAAAATCTTTTACAACTTTTTCATAGTTAGTCACTTTATAAATTTCTTTGACAAGCTCAAATAAAAGCTTCCAAGCATCAATTTCTTCAAACCTAATAAATTTTCCCATAAATAATTCCTGTTCTAACGTTTACACGTTCCCACGTTTCAACATTTTCATCAACTTAAACCTTACAATACTTCTGTAAAGCCAGACATAAAACCAGCAGAAAAGGACAGTAAATATGACCAAAATTGGGGTATTTTGCCAGGACATTACGGCGGGGATAGCTCCAAACGAACAAATAAGCCAGAGAAAAGGGGATGTGGCAGAATTGCGCATAAGTTTTTCACTGCGATGGATATCAAAAACAAAAGGTACAACACGCTTATAGATAAGCTGATGTAAATGATGACTATCAGGACTATCAATACGATATTTTTTATAAAATTTCCTTCTGATAATTGAAAATACAGTTTCAAACACTGGGTAGATTACTACTAAAAGTGGAAACCATGGTGACACTTGAGGATGATTTTTAACAAGCATTACAGATAAAACAGCAATAGTAAATCCTATAAAATATGCACCCCCATCCCCCAAGAATATTTTGCCAAAAGGGTAATTCCATATAAAAAAGCCAGCGATACCACCTATCATTAAAAAAGAAATAGTATAAACAAATTGATCTTTTAATTTATACCCTACATAAGCGATCGCTAAAAATATTATAATAGATACAACTGATGCAAGCCCATTATACCCATCAATTATATTGATAGCATTAGCAACACCTGCAACACCTATAATTGTAAAAATAACAGCAATAACTTAAATATGAAAAATATTGTCAACATAAGGTATCCCGATTCTCGTCAAATAAACATCTAATAAAAAATATACCAATAATCCCGATAAAATAGCTGCCAATAATCTAATTTTTGGCGCTACTTTTCTTGTGATATCCTCTAATAATCCAAACAAAAAAATAGGTAATGAAGATATAAAAAAATATAAATATACACTATTCTTTTTGAATACCATCAAATACAAAACCGCCACAGCAAAAGCCACAAAAATACCTACTCCGCCAATCCTCGGCGTAGGCCTATCATGAAACTTCTGCGGTCCATCAAAATGGTCGGAGCCTATATATAAGCTTTTATTAAACAAAAAAATTATTATAAAACAAAAAGTTAAAGAAATTAAAAAAGATACAAGGAATAAGTTTGCCATGTTAACTCCGATGATTATTTCTATGTTCTACGTTCTAAGTTCTACGTTCAAAGTTCAAAGTTCAACGTTGTCTGCTAGAGCTTTTTATGTAACGAACAAAGGTATTTATTAGGCTATTTATTTTTAAAAATTTTTCTTTATTTCTTCAGACATTTGTTCAGATACATATTCGTTATCTAATGCTGCATAACATAAACTTCTCACTTCAGAAGCTGAAGCTCGAGCAATCACAAAAAATTGAATAAATTCTTTATTAGAACCTCTATCAAAACCTTCTGCAATATTTGACATTATAGAAATAGCCGCTCTTTGAATTTGATCCTTAAAATTATAATCTTTATTATCTTTGAAACACTCGTAAATTACTTTCACAAGCTCCCTTCTTTCTTTCCATGCATCAATATCTTCAAACCTTTCAATCCTCATACACTTTCATCATATAACGTTGAACATGGAACATTGAACGTTTATCTTTTATCATAATTCATCTCTACCCATTTTTTATATTCGCCAGACTTTACGGTCTCTACCCATTCTTTATTGTTTAGATACCAATCCACAGTTTTTTCAAGCCCTTTTTCAAAATCTACACTTTGTTTCCATCCTAACTTATTCTTAATTTTATCACAATTTATTGCATATCTTCTATCATGTCCTGGTCTGTCTTTTACAAAAGTAATAAGCTTTTTATAATAATCTTTATCCTTACCCATTTTGTTTGCCACAATCTCACATAACCGATTTACAAGCTTGATATTCTCCCACTCATTTTCCCCTCCTATGTTATATGTCTCTCCAACCTCACCTTCTGTCAAAATCTTCCACACAGCACTACAATGGTCTTCAACATATAACCAATCTCTAATGTTTTTACCATCACCATATACAGGCAAAGGTTTTTCATCCAACATATTCAATATCATAAGAGGAATCAATTTTTCAGGAAAATGGTAAGGACCATAATTATTTGAACAGTTGGAAATAGTAACTGGAAGACTATAAGTATGGTAATAAGCTCTTACTAAATGATCCGATGCCGCTTTTGAAGCAGAATAAGGGCTCCTTGGGTCATATGGCGTCGTTTCGTAGAAATAGCCCATATCGCCAAGAGAACCATACACTTCATCAGTACTAATATGATGAAAACGTTTTGTTAATGAAGAATTATGAATGTTGAATGTTAGCTTAGCTTTGTCTGATTTGCCATTGTTATTTAGCCAGTATGTGCGTGCAGCTTCTAAAAGAGTAAATGTACCTTGAACATTTGTCCTTACAAACTCTTCAGGTCCCAATATAGAACGGTCCACATGACTTTCGGCAGCAAAATGTACCACCATATTTATATCATACTTATCAAATATTTCTCCTACTCTTTTTTTATCACAGATATCTCCATGCTCGAAAAAATAATTTTTCCCGCTATATTTTTCGGAAATATCTTCAAGGTTTTTTAAATTACCGGCATATGTCAGAAGATCAAAATTTACAATTATTCCATCAAAGTTTACTTTTTCAAAAAGGTACCTAATAAAATTTGATCCAATAAAACCTGCTCCACCAGTAACTAATATATTGTAATTATTGTAGCTCACAATACCTCCTTTTTAAGATAAACATATTATCACTTTTGCTTTAAATTATGCGTTTGAAGTAACAAAAGAGATCCTCTCATAATAAAAAATTACTATGCTTAAACTTCACTTAAAGAATCTATATACCTTTTAACAGCATCTTTCCAATCAGGCAATCTTTTAAAATTATTAGCATCAAGATTCCCTTTTGATAGACGAGAATTTTTTGGTCTTACCGCCTTAGTGGGGTACTCTTCAGAAGGTACAGGAATTACATTAACATCTTTCCCTGAAATCTTGAATATCTCTACTGCAAGCTCATACCAACTACAATAACCTTCATTTGTTCCATGATACACACCATACTTATTAGTCTGAATCATATCGCAAATTAGCTCCGCAAGATCTTTTGTATAAGTAGGTGAGCCATATTGGTCATTTACTACTTTTAATGTATCTTTAGTCTCTGATAGCTTTAACATCGTTTTTATAAAATTGTTTCCGTTAATCCCAAATACCCAAGATGTTCTTACTATAAAATATTTATTAAGTATCTCATCAACAATCTTCTCCCCTTCTGCTTTGGTAAAGCCATAATAATTAATCGGGCATGTATCATGATTTTCATCAAAAGGCTCCACCCCTTTGCCATCAAAAACATAATCTGTAGAGATATAGACCATCTTTGCATCAATCTCTTTACATGCTAAAGCAATATTTCTAGTACCAACAGTATTTACAGAATAGCATTTATATCTCTCTTCCTCAGCTTTATCCACAGCAGTATAAGCGGCACAATGCACCACTACATCAGGTTTTATTGTTAAAATATTTTGGACAGTTTGAATCTCATCAGTAATATCAAAATCATTCACATCTACGCCAATTACATCTATCCCCAATTCTTTTAATCTTAGTACCACATCATAACCAAGCTGCCCATTGACGCCTGTAACAAGCACTTTAATACTAAAATTGCAATCGCTATCTTTAAGATATGGTGCATTGCCATCCTTCTCCGATAAAATAGGATTTTCAACACCCCAATTAATCCCTAATTCGGGATCATTATATTTTATACTTCTATCACACTCTTTAGAATAATACTCATCTACCTTATATTGTAATTCAACATTATCCGTAAGAGTTACAAAGCCATGTCCATAGCCTTTTGGTATAAAAATCTGCTTTCTATTTTGCTCACTCAGTTCTACAGCAATCCATTTTTTGTAAGTATCTGACCCTTTCCTCAAGTCCACAACTACATCAAGAATCTTCCCCTTAGTACACCTGACAAGCTTTGATTGAGCTTTAGGATTATTTTGAAAATGAATACCTCTCAACACACCTTTTTGGGCAGAATAAGAATGATTATCTTGCACAAAATCTGTATCCAAACCATATTTTGCAAATCTCTCTTTATTATAGCTTTCGGTAAACCAGCCACGATTATCTCCAAAACAGTCAGTTTCTATTATTAATACACCTTTCAAAACAGTGCTCTCTACCTTCATTTTAAACTCCAAACTATTAATAAGTAACCATCTTTAGCTAATAAATAATTTTGCCTTCCCCCACTTTTCTCAAATGCTCACCGTATGGTGATTTACCATACTTTTTAGCCGCGACAAGCAAAGTATTCTTATCTATCCAACCATTGTGATAAGCAATCTCTTCAATAGCTGCTATTTTTATCCCCTGTCTCTTTTCAAGTACCTTTACAAATTCAGCAGCATCTATCAATGAATCAACGGTACCTGTATCAAGCCACGCGTAACCTCTTCCAAGCAATTTGACATCTAATGTCCCATCTTCAAGATACAGCTTATTTAAATCTGTAATTTCAAGCTCCCCTCTATCTGACGGTTTTACTTTTTTTGCAAACTCTACTACACGGTTATCATAAAAATACAGCCCTGTGACACAGTAGTTAGATTTTGGTTTTTTGGGTTTTTCCTCAACAGATATCACCTTACCATTTGCATCAAACTCAACAATACCAAACCTTTCAGGGTCATTCACATAATAGCCAAAGATGGTAGCCCTGCCATTTTCAGAATTTTTGACTGCGCCTTTTAAATGGCTGGTTAGTCCGCTTCCATAAAATATATTATCACCCAAAATCATCGCACAACTATCGTCTCCAATAAAATCTTCCCCTATCAAAAAAGCCTGAGCAAGTCCATCAGGTGATGGCTGAACTGCATATGATAAGTTTATGCCGTACTGCTCACCACTACCCAATAATCTTTCAAAATTTGGTAAATCATGAGGAGTGGAAATGATTAAAATATCCTTTATACCCGCAAGCATCAATACAGAGAGCGGGTAATATATCATAGGCTTATCGTAGACTGGCAAA
>NZ_JBSQOT010000035.1:0-18019 GCF_055117995.1 Deferrivibrio sp.
GTTTATGTGGATACACTTTTTGGACTTGATAAATATCAGAAGATTGTTGATATTATTGGTAAAAATATAGAAATAGCAAATAAGTACAAATTTTTTTATGATTATTTTTTATACAGTAAATATGTTTTGAAAGACTATTCAAGCATACTTGAGAATGAAGAAAAAGGCACGGTAAATTCTTATCCTGTCTTAATCGATGTGTATCTTTCAAAAGGCGATTTGAGTAAGGCTTCAGGTTACATAGACCAACTTGAAGATACAAACCTTAAAAATTACTTTTTAATCAAGAAAAAAATATATAAAGGGGATTTTCTTGAAGCTATTTCCGATATTTCCACAATAAAGGACGAAAATTACCTTGCCAATTTATTTTTTGAACTTGTTACAAAGGGGTTTTACGATATTGAGGCATCTTACATAGATAGGTTTAACTTTAAAAATCCTCAGAATATTGATTATAAAAATTTTTACAAAGGGCTGTTATTGCTTAATCAAAAAGAATATTTGAAATCTGCTTCTGCTTTTGAAAAGATTACATTCAATGAATTTTTGATGGAGAGCAGTTATTTTTATAAAGGGCTTGACTATTTCTATGTCAACAGAGACCTTTCAGAGGCAAACCTGAAGAGGTATATATTAAAAGCAAAAGATCAAGAAAAGCTAAATTCCGCAAGATATTTGCTCGGGCAGATTTATCTTGGCAAAAATCAGCTTGATACGGCGCTGATTGTTCTTGAAAATTGCAGCACATATTTTTGCCAGGAGCTAAAAGGTGAAATTTTTATTGCCAATAAGGAGTATGATATTGCACTTGAGTATCTCAACAGCATTGATACCGATCGTGGAAACTATCTTAAATCGGTAGTTGCTTTCAATCGAAAAAAATACAGTGAATCCCTTAACTATTTGAATAAAATTAAAAAGCCTGATGAAGAAACAGATTATTTGTTGATGTCTGTTTATTTCAAATTGGATCAATACGAGCAGGCTTACAAACTTGCATTAAAATATTTAAATAATGAAAATTTTTTTGACACGGCGGTAAATTATTATTTTTTAAAGGGGGATTATTCAACAGCACTTTACTTTATTGATAGGGCAATGTTTAAAGATGACAAATACCTGCTTTTGAAGGCAAAATCATTGTACTCACTTAAAAGGTACAGTGAGGCTGAGATAATCTTCAATAAATTTGTAAATGAAAATAAATACATTTATGACAGTATATTTGGTCTTATTAATATTAAGAGAGCAAAAGGGCAAAATGAAAAATATATTGATGAAATATTTGAGCTGATTAAAAACAGAAATTTTGAGAGGAAAGATAGTCTTATTATAGAACTTGTAAAGGAAAGTATTGGGCAGAACAAGCTTCAAAATGCTATCTATCTGATTAATTATTACTTTGATAACTTTAAATCTTCAAAAAACAACAAAGATGCTTATCTTTTAAGGGGCGACATATTCAAAAAGCTTGGCAGATACGAAGAATGTACGAAGGATACAGATTATGTAATAAATAAATTCAAAAACGATTATGAAGCGTATCTGCTTAAAGCAGAGTGCCTTGAACAAATTGATAAGACAAAGTCCATAGCTATTTATGAAAATCTTCTTGAAAATGAAAATTATAAGATACTAAGCAGTAAAAGGTTATTAAAGCTTTATGATGACCCTGACAGGATAATAAAGCTTGCAGGAGATTTTTTGGAATCAGAGCCCACTTTATATTTTGACTCTGTTTTAAGGGCACTTAAAATTGTTGGTGACAGTAAAAATATTGTCAAATACAAAGCTGAGATAGATAATCTACTGGTATCAAATATCAAAGAATATGTTATTGCAGGATTATATTTTAGTTCATTAAAATATTTTTATGAAAATGACTACAAAAATACGATCAAGTATTCAATGAAGGCTTACTATCTTGATAAAAATTCTGAATTTAATAAACTTTCCCTTGAAAATGCCATCAGAGCATATGAATCCATCGGTAACAAGCAGAATGCCGAAAAAGTGCAAAAAATATTAAAGGAACTAAATAGGGGGTCTTGATGTTTGAAATAATTCAAAAGGGTGGGGTATTGATGTACCCTATAATTTTTCTGTCAGTACTTTCTCTTGCAATTTTTCTGGAAAGACTTGTCAGCCTGCGTACTGAAAAATATGCGCCGAAAACATTCCTTGAAAAGATGTATGCTTTTTTAAAGTCTAAATCTTTTGAGGATGCCAAGTCTTTGTGCGATTTAAAACCCTGTGCAATAGGCAATATTTCAAGAAGTATTCTTGATAATCTTGATCTTCCTATTTCACGACTTATGGAGCTTGTGGAAGAAACAGGAAGGTTTGAGTCAAGAAAACTTGATAAGTTTCTGCCGACATTACAGACAATTGCTACTATTTCACCTTTGCTTGGACTTCTTGGTACTGTTTTAGGTATGATTAAAACATTTATTGTTATTTCTCAACAGGGTATCGGCAACGCTCAAGCCCTTGCGGGAGGTATTTCCGAAGCATTGTTGACCACTGCAGCAGGCCTTAGTGTTGCAATTCCAACAGTAATTTTTTATCACATCGTAAGGCACAGGTCTGATAAAATTTCAAATGAGCTTGAAATAGCAGCCTCGAATATTGTTAATCTTATATTCAAAGAGGAATAAAATGAGATTCAGGGAAAATAGCAAGGATAAAGGGCTCGATATAAACCTGACACCTTTGATTGATGTGGTATTTCTGCTTCTCATATTTTTTATGGTGTCTACAACGTTTGTTTACACCAATTCTTTAAAGGTAAATCTTCCGAAAGCTAAAGGTGAATCTGTGGAAACCAAAAAGAATGTGAACGTATCGATAACCAAAAGTGGTCAGATAGTGCTAAATGGTAAGGAGATTTCAAAGGTCGCCTTTATTGCTGCGATTAAGGGCTTGTACGAAAAAAATCCTTCTGCATCTGTAATAATCCAGGCTGACAAAGATAGTAAACACGGAGATGTGGTTTTTGTTATGGATGAAAGCAAAAAGGCCGGGTTTGAGAGGTTTGCAATAGCCGCTGAGGAAGAATGACAAATAGCAGAGTATTTCTGACATTATTTTTTGTTGTTTCACTTGTAATTCATTTAGGATTTATTTATATTCTGCCCCCTTTTAATATTGAATTTAAAAATATGGAAAAAACTATTGAAGTGGATTTTATTAAAACTCAGAAAATAATTGTAAAAAAGGCCAATAGTTTAGAAAGTAACACAAAGGAAATTTCGGCAAGTGAGCTTGTAAGCAAAATACTAAATGATGATGCGAAAAAATCAAAAATTGAAAGTAGCAGAGTTGAGCTTCCGGAGTTTGATACAACTGAAAAGGTGCAACTTGACAAAAGGGAGATTAGCGCAGGGGAAATGGCATACAAACCAGAAAAATTAAATATCGATGTTTCTTCAGAGCTAAAAAACTTTGAGTCAATCATTTCAGACAAATACCATAGTGACAAAGTAAGTCAGACTGGTAATGAGTTTTTCCAGATAGAATCTTTGTCAAGCAGAGTGAGAAAACCTGTGTATATACCGAAAATGCCGGAATATTCCCTTCAAAGTGATACAGAGGTAAAAATACAATTTTTTGTTGATTCCAGGGGCTATCCGGTAAAAATAACTTTTTTGACTGCAACTGATAGTTATATAGAGAAGATATCGACAGATTTTGTATCCAAACTTAAATTTGAGCCATCTGAAAAAGAAGGGCAGACAGACAGTGCAATTATAACATTATTTTTTAAGGTGAGGTAATGGACTCAAAACTAAGGGAAATAGTAAAACATCTTATTTATGAAAAAGGCAAAATTACATTCAGAGAATTTATGGATATAGCTCTTTATTACCCTGAGCTTGGTTATTATCAGAAAGAAAACCCATTTGGTCAGCAGGGTAGTTTCTATACTTCAGTAGATGCTTCAGAATCCTTTGGAAGAAGCATAGCCAAAGGGGTTAAAAAGACTATAGAAGAAGTCAATATTAGGCCTTTACTATGCGAAATGGGGGCAGGTAGCGGGCTTCTTGCCAATGATATTTTAAACTACTATAAAATTTATGAGCCACGTTTTTATGAAGAAGTTACTTATATTATCATAGAAAAAAGCGAGTTTCTTGTAGATTTTCAAAAGCAAAATCTTAAAGAGCACTTAAATAAGGTTAAATGGATTACGTTTGATGAACTCAATGATTTTGAAGGGGTATTTTTTTCAAATGAGCTTGTGGATGCTTTTCCCGTACACAGGGTTATTAACATAGACGGATTAATAAAAGAGCTTTATGTAATTGAACATGAAGGAAAATTTACTTTTTATCCTGGCGAAGTGTCTACACCTGAAATAACAGAATATCTTAATAGGCTAAATATAAAGATTATTGACAAGCAGATTGCGGATATTAACATTGATGCTGTACATTGGATTAAAGACCTGGGGAGCAAAGTAAGAAAAGGGCTTGTGATAACAATAGATTACGGTTTTATGGCAGAGCAGCTTTATACCCCTTTCAGAATTGATGGCACTGTTACTTGCTATTTCAAACATACACAAAACAACGACTTTTTTGAAAGGATTGGATTTCAGGATATCACCGCTTTTGTAGATTTTTCTGCTCTTAAAGTTTATGGTGAGGAGTCAGGGCTTGAAACTGTAAATTTTATGCCTCAGTGGACTTTTTTGATGGCGTCAGGTGTGATTGAAGAGTTTGACAATAAAAATATGACAGACGTTCAAAGAGCTTCGCTAAAATCGCTCATTATGCCCGAAGGTGGATTTGGCACCAATTTCAATGTGCTTATCCAGTCGAAAAATGTTAATATTAAGAAAGATTTCTTGTATAAAAAAAGTTCTTTTGAGCTATTGAGCGAATTGACAGGCAGCCGAATATTCGAAGATAGCTAACTGTAATATAAACTACCAAAAATTTCCTGGTTGAAGTTTCTATTTTTTCTAAGTATATTTGAGCTTAATAATTTTTAGTCTGGAGGTTTTTTTATGCATTATGATTTTCTGCAAATTGAAAATAAATGGCAGAAGAAATGGGAAGAAAATAAAGTTTTTAAAGTAAACTATGACAAAAATAAACCCAAATATTATTGTCTTGAAATGTTTCCATACCCATCCGGAAAAATTCATATGGGGCACGTCAGAAACTATGCGATTGGAGATGTTATTGCAAGATTCAAAAAAATGAAAGGTTTCAATGTGCTTCACCCTATGGGGTGGGATGCCTTTGGTCTTCCCGCTGAAAATGCTGCCATAAAAAATAAAATACATCCTGCAAAATGGACATATTCAAATATAGACTATATGAGAGCACAGCTTAAACAGTTAGGTTTGTCTTATGATTGGGACAGAGAGGTTGCTACGTGTGATCCTGAGTACTACAAATGGGAGCAGCTTGTATTTTTGAAAATGTATGAAAAAGGACTTATTTACAGAAAAAAATCTACTGTAAACTGGTGTGAGGACTGCAATACTGTGCTTGCCAATGAGCAGGTTGAGGATGGAAAATGCTGGAGATGTTCCAATGAAGTAACGATGAAAGAGATTAATGGCTGGTTTTTCAAAATTACTGATTATGCTGAGGAATTGCTTGAATATACTTATAAACTTGAAGGCTGGCCGGAAAAAGTTCTTACAATGCAGAGAAACTGGATTGGGAAATCGTATGGAGCAGAGATAGATTTTGAAGTAAAAGGTTTTGATAGGAAGATTACCGTTTTTACCACAAGGCCGGATACACTTTTTGGAGCCACATTTATGCTGCTTGCTCCTGAACATGAAATGTCCAAAGAGCTTATAAAAGGGACATCTTACGAGGAAGAGGGGTTAAAATTTATAAATAGCATACTTAAAGAAGATAAAATAAGCAGATCGGCTGACAACAAGGAAAAGAAAGGGTTCTTTACCGGAAGGTATGTTTATAACCCACTTACAAAGAAAGAGATTCCTGTTTATATAGCAAATTATATTTTAATTGATTACGGAACTGGAGCCGTAATGGCTGTTCCTGCCCATGACCAGAGGGACTTCGAGTTTGCAAAAAAATACAATCTGGAAATAACTGTGGTTATAAATCCTGAAGGACAAGAGCTTGCTCCTGAAAATATGTCAGAGGCCTACACCGGTCAAGGCATAATGGTTAATTCCGGTAAATTTAACGGGATTTCCAATGAAGAGGCTAAGACCAAAATAACTGAGTTTCTTGAAGAGGAAAATATAGGTAAAAAGACAGTAAATTTCAGATTGAGGGACTGGGGAATTTCAAGGCAGAGATACTGGGGGGCACCTATCCCTGTGATACATTGTAAAAAATGTGGAATAGTACCGGTGCCAGAGAAAGATTTGCCAGTTAGACTACCACTTGATGTTGAGTTTACTGGCTCAGGAAATCCGCTTGAGACTTCTGCTGAATTTAAAAATGTAAAGTGTCCTCTTTGTGGTATTGATGCTGAAAGGGAAACAGATACTATGGACACTTTCGTGGAATCCTCGTGGTACTTTTTGCGCTACTGCTCTCCTAAATGCAGCACAAACATATTCGACAAAGAAGAAGCAGAGTATTTTATGAATGTTGACCAGTATATTGGTGGTGTGGAACACGCAATTTTACACTTGCTATATGCGAGATTTTTTACAAAAGTTTTAAGAGACCTTGGATATATAAATATTGATGAGCCTTTTGAAAGACTTCTCACTCAAGGGATGGTTTGCAAAGAAACATATTCCTGCAAAAATGATGGTTGGCTTTTCCCTGAAGATGTGGATGAAGGAAAATGCAAAATTTGTGGTGAGCAGGTAGTTGTTGGAAGAGTGGAAAAAATGAGCAAATCAAAGAAAAATGTGGTTGACCCTGATGCATTGATAAAACGTTATGGTGCTGATACAGCGAGACTTTTCAGCTTATTTGCTGCTCCTCCTGAAAAGGACCTTGAGTGGAGCGAACAGGGTGTTGATGGATGTTACAGATTTATAAACAGAATATTCAGGCTTTTTGTGAACAATCTTGAGCTTATAAAAACAGAATACAATGCTGAATATGAGGATAGCAAACTTGCTAAAGATATTTTATACCATATGCATTTTACCATAAAGAAAGTCACAAATGATATTGAAAAATTTCAGCTTAATACTGCCGTTGCTGCAATTATGGAGCTTACAAATAATCTTTATCTGATAGAGCCTAAATTGTCTACAGATTATGAAAAACAGAAATTTAAAGAGTGTCTTATAAATATGATAAAACTTTTGACCCCTTTTACACCACATTTTTGTGAGGAGTTATGGAGTCTTGCTGGAGGTAAAGGGTTTATCTCGCTGGAAAAGTGGCCAGAATATGAAGAAAAGTATACTGTAAAAGATGAAATTACACTCGCTATTCAGGTAAATGGCAAGGTGAGGGCTGAGATTGTTATGCCAAAAGATGTTGATAAGGAAACTGCTCTTAAGGCTGCAAGGGAGAATGAAAAAATTATGGGATATCTTGAAGGCAAAACTCTTGTTAAAGAGATATATGTACCTGGAAAACTGATTAGTCTGGTTGTGAAATAATGAAAAAATTATTCATTTTTATGCTTTTGCTTCTAAGTGCCTGCGGTTACAGAATCGCAGGCATTGACTATGATTCATCAAAGCCAAAGCATAAATTTTATGTCTCTGAGATTAAAAATAGCTATTTTGAGTCGGATTATTATTCTCTATTGAATGATGAAGTAAATGATTTTTTCAGCAGATACGGATTATTGACTTCAAAAGAAAATGCAGACTATTTTTTAAAAATTGACCTTTTGAGTGCAAAAACAAATTCCAGTATAACTACTATTTCAAGTCAGGCTGTTGTGGTAGATATAAATATCAAGGTTAAAATATCCGTTTACGACCAGGGTTTTAAACTTTTATATGAAAAAATAATAGGCAGAGTTGAAAATTTCAATTTGTCATCAAATGTTTCCGAAAATATTATAAACAGGGATGAAGCATTTGTAAAAGGCATCAGAAATTTACTGTTAGATTTCAGGTATGAGTTTGAAAACAGGTAGAAAAATCTTAATCGTTGGCAGCGATTCATTTATTGATGAGCAGATTGATAAAGTTTTAGGCTCACTCAAAGATCTTGAATTGGATAAAAAAACATATTATGCAGATGAATTTGACAGCGAAGATTTTGTTTTTTTCATCTCTTCATTGCCACTTTTCAGTGATATAAAAATGGCAATAATCAAGAACGGTGAGAAGCTAAAAAACTTTGATGAGATTAAGCAGAGCATTATTAAATCTGAATCTATGGTAATTGTTACTGCAAATGATCTGAATTTTTTATCTAAAGCCGGAAAAGATGAAAACTTTGAAGTTATTTCTGAGCCTAAAAAAGATAAATTTTCCGACCTTTCACACGTTGTTGATATATTTAAAAAACTTGGTGTCAAACTCAGCAAGGTGGCTGCAGAAGAAATTTACGAAATGTGCGGTAAAGATTTTGGAACAATAAAAAATGAATTTGATAAGCTAAGTGTTTATTATGCCTACAAAAGTCCTGAATCTGAAAATGAGATTATTGAGAAGATAAGTTTTTCAAAAAGCGAAAACGTATTTTTGCTTATAGATAGTTTTTTTGATAAAAACAGAAAAAAGTGTGCCGAAATTATTTCTAATATGATTGTCAACAATGAAAGTGTTGCTCCGGCCTTTTACATGATTTCAAAAAGGCTGTTGCAGATAGTAGGATATAAAATTAACCCTTCTCTGGTAAATGAGAGACAGTTTATTATGAATAAAATTAAAAAAAATGCCTCTGAATGGAGTATGGAAGAGTTGTCCAGATGTTCTGAATCACTGTTGAGCCTTGATTACGGCTCCAAGACCGGTAATGCAAATATAGAAGAAGAAATTATAATGTTGCTTAATACCATTTAGCTTGGCTAAAAAATAAATCCATTACAGTTATTGATTTAACTCTATAATTGGGTGTAGTTTAATTTGGAAAGTCTGCACGTTCTACCCTGAGGGTCAAATATGTTTTTATAGAGCAAAACATTGATTTCATTTCCAAGATTTCTAAGTGTTTTGCAATATACTTCATCTATAAAATCTGCGCAGCGAAACCTATCATTGTTGCTCTGGATTATGTATAACATAACCGGTTTGTAACCATCATTTTTTGACTTTGCCAGAGTTAAAAGATGCTTGAGCCCTCTTGTAGTGACTGCATCAGGAAAATAGGCATATTTGTCATCAAACATTGTGACATTCTTGACTTCACACAGTACTTTTGTGCTGTCACCGAGGGTTATTAAAAAATCTATTCTGCTGTCTTTATACCGAAATTCTCTTTTAATTTCCGTATAATTTTCAAGTTCAGCTATTTCTTTGTCAATTATGGCATATTCAACAATCTTATTGACAGCTATAGTATTTGTGTAAAGCCAATGATTGTCAACTTCGATCCCTTCCATTGTGTATTTAAGTTTTCTTTTTTCATTTTCTGACATGCTGAATACCACTTTTCTGCCTTTTTCAAGGAGTGGTTTCATTGAGCCTGTATTGGGATTATGTATAGTAATAGTCTTGTTATTAAAAGTTATATCAACAAAAAATCGCTTATATCTTTTGATAAACGTTCCAAAATAAAGATCAGGTAATTTTAGCATAATAGGATTTCTCTTTAAAATCTGCTTGATTTTTTTTAAAAGTAGTATATTTTTTCACAAAAATCAAATTGGTATTTAGGAAAGTAGCTTTTTTTCGATAAATTGTTCTTAGGAAAATTAAGGGGTTAGTATTTTAGTGAAAAAAATTATAAAAGAATATCTTAATATTTTTATCATTATCGGCATTTCTTTATCTGTTTTCTCTTTTATATTCAATTTTTATCTTTTAAAGAAGGTTAATTATTACGTCAGTTATTCAGAGGATCTAAAAAATAGATATGAAAAACTTCAATCAGACCTGGATAATACGATGAAAGTTCTTAATATTTTGATTGATGTAAGAAGAATAAGTGCTCTGATAGAGCAGTTTGACACAAACTATAATAAATATACGATTACAGATATTGCATACTCCATTGTTGAAGAATCTGTAAAAAATGAGCTTGACCCCTACCTCATGCTTGCCATTATAAAGACAGAAAGTTCATTTAATTATAAATCTGTTTCGAGAAAGGGCGCTATTGGCTTGATGCAGCTTTTGCCGAACACTGCATATTATATTTCCGATAAAGTTGACGACTTGAGCGTGCAAAATAAAAAGGAGATTTTTGACCCTGTTGTTAACATAAGGCTTGGGATAAACTATTTCAGATATTTATTGGAAAAATTTGAGGGGAATATTGAGCTTGCTATAGCTGCATATAATTTGGGGCCAAAAAATGTTTTCAGATATATTTCTAAGGGCAGAAAAATTCCAAAATTTTATTATTATAAAGTTATGGAGAATTATTCAGAGCTAACTTCTTCAATAAAATCTTGATGTGGGGTAAAATATGGAATCTGTAAAAAAGTGGTTTAATGAGAGAATAGCGTCCGTTGTTATTGAAAATCTTGAAAAAAATGGTTTTAAGGCGGTTTATTTTGAGAAGAGCGATACCGCAATAAAGTATATAGAAAGTATCGTTGAAGATTATTTTACAATTGGATTTGGCGGTTCAATGACTGTTTTGCAGGACTTGGGGATAGCACAACTTGTTAGTGATAAAGGTAAAGAAATTTTAAACCACAACTTGTCTACTCTTTCCCCTGAAGAAAAACTTGCTATCAGAAAAAAACAATTGACCTGTGATCTTTTTATTACTTCTACCAATGCATTGACCAAAGATGGCAAACTCATAAATATTGATGGAGTGGGTAACCGTGTGTCAGCGATGATTTTCGGACCTAAAAAGACGCTTGTGATTGCCGGGATAAACAAAATTGTCAAAGACGTCAATGCAGGTATCAGCAGGATAAAAGAGATTGCATCCCCTATGAATACAAAGAGATTAAATGTGAATACACCTTGTGCTGTCACAGGGGAATGTTCTGACTGCAATAGCCCTCAGAGAATCTGCAAAGTAACTACGATTATAGAAAAAAAACCTAATTTCAGCGATATTGAAGTTGTTATAATAGGTGAAAATTTAGGTTACTAAAAACAGACTGGCAAAAGTAAATAAGATTTATTTTTTTATCGCAAACTTTGTTCCAACCTGCTATAATATGTTTATTAATATGGCAGGCAGAAAAATGATTAATGATAAAATCTTAAAAATTGTTCAGTCTCTTGTCAGTATCAAGGACCTGGATACCTTGATGGACAAGACTCTTATGTTGTTAAGAGATCTGGTGTTATGCGATGCGGGAAGTATTTTTATTTACAATAAAGATGACGATTCTTTAGTGTTTAAATATATTCAAAATGACTCTATAGATGTCAGTTACAAAGAATTTAGCATCCCCCTAAATGAAAGCAGCATAGCTGGTTTTTCAGGATTTACAAAGCAGATTGTTTCTATCGAAGATGTATATAGAATTGATGAGGATAAACCATACAGTTTTAATAAAGATTTTGATTTGATGTCAGGTTATAGAACAAAATCTGTTGTTTCCATTCCACTTTTAAATATAAAGCGGGAATTAATTGGTGTTTTACAGCTTATTAACAGAAAAAATAAAAATGTTAGGCTGGTTTTAGATAACATTGAAGATACAGTTGTCAGTTTTAATAATGAGGATATTGAAATCCTCTATTCTTTAAGCGGCATAGTTGCTGTCGCCCTTGAAAACAGTATTCTCTATCAGGATATTGAAAAGATGTGGGATGGGTTTATAACAGCAAGTATTCAGGCGATTGAAGCAAGAGACCCTGTTACAAGAGGTCATACGGATAGAGTTACTAAAATTACAATGAAGATTGCAGAAGAGATGGATAAAGATGAAACATATTTTCCAGACTTTAAGCTTTCTGAGGATGACTACCTGCTTTTGAAATATTCATGTTTGCTGCATGATTTTGGAAAGATTGGTGTGAGAGAGTATGTTTTGAATAAACCCAAAAAACTGTTTCCCGACAGGCTTGATGCGGTAAAATATAAATTTTTGTACGCCATGTGCATGGCAAAATCAAAATCTCGTGATGAGTATGAAAGACTTAAAAAATATTTTGAAAGTGTTTTAAAGGCCAATGAGCCTGCAATCCTGGAAGGTGAAACCTATGAGGATTTGAAGGAGTGTGTTTCTTACAGATTTGCAGGTTTTGATGGTTGTGAAATTAATCTTCTTGAAGAAAATGAATATAAATGTCTGTCAGTTAAAAGGGGCACTCTAACAGAGGAAGAAAGGCATGAAATTGAATCTCATGTATATCACACATTTAATTACTTAAATAAAATTCCATGGACTGATAAGTTAAAAGATGTACCCAAAATTGCCTGTATGCACCATGAAAAGATCGACGGTACAGGTTATCCATTTGGCCTTAAGGGTGATGAGATACATGTGTTTGGGAGGATAATGGCGATTGCTGATATATTCGATGCTCTTACAGCAAAAGACAGACCTTATAAAAAGGCGGTTTCAGTGGATGTTGCTATTAAAATTATTATGGAAGAAGCGGAAAATAACAAACTTGACAAAAACATAGTCAGGTTTTTTATAGAAAAAGAGATATACAATCATATTTGAAACAGGAGGTACTGTGATTACGATTTTAATTGTGGATGATGATAGTAATATAAGATTATTGTTAAGAGATGAGTTTTGTGAGCTTGGATTTAATACAATTACCGCAGTGGATGGGGAAGAGGCGCTTATAAGCTTTAGTGAAGAGGATATTGATATAGTAATACTTGATATAAGGATGCCCAAGGTGGATGGCAAAAAGGTGCTTGAGTCAATAAGGAGTGTTAATGATGAAGTTCCTATAATACTTTATACTGCAAATCCATTTGATATTTCGGACTATAAAAAATATAAAAATGTGAGTATGGTGGTCAAAAGTGCTGATTTGAGTGAACTGAAAGAAGCTGTAAGAAAATATACAAATGTTTGATAAAAATCTTTATTATGACTGTCTTGATACAAGATATCTGGGCAGACATCTTTATTATTTCAGGGAAATAGACTCTACAAATACATTTGCCATTAAGAATGAACTTGAGGTGGGCAGTATTGTTATTTCCGATGTTCAGGTAAAAGGGAAGGGGAGATCAAACCGGGTATGGAGAAGTCAGAGCAATCAAAACCTTTACTTTTCATGTTTGGTTGATGGTTTTACCCCTGAAAAGCTTTTACAATTGAATATTGTTATAGGTTATTCGGTGTGCAATGTCCTTAGAAAATATATATCTTGCTGTCTTAAGTGGCCAAATGATATCATTGCTGAGAAAAGAAAGTTAGGCGGTATATTGATTGAAACAAAGTTTTCAGGCAATAAAATTGAGAAGGTTGTATTTGGTGTAGGTCTTAATGTAAATACGGATAATTTTGAAAAAGATATATCAGATATAGCTGTCTCAATTAAAAATATTCTTGGAAGAGACATATGCCGGGAGGCGCTGCTTGCTGAGTTGGTTAATGAGCTCGAAAAGGGGATTGACTCTTTGAAAATCGGTGATTACAATATCGATAGATTATGGGGCAATTACTCCTGCTTTTTGGGCCGGGATATTTCAGTTACACTTGACAATGTAAAAAAAATATTTATTGAAAAAGGAATAGATAGATTAGGCGGCTTGATTGTTGAGGACAACTCTGGTATGATAAAGACATTGTACAGTGGAGATGTAGGATATGATTTTTGCAGTTGATATAGGGAATACCAATATTGTTGTGGGTGTCTTCAAAGGTAAAGAGCTTGTATGTAATTTCAGGCTTGCAACTGACACTCTAAAAACTACTGATGAATATGCTGCTACAGCACTGTTACTTTTAAACGGGCAGGGAATCAATGTTAAAGAGATTGACAGTGTTGTGATTTCAAGTGTGGTCCCTCAACTGATATATACTTTTTCTAAAATGTCAAAAAAATATTTCAACCTTGAGCCCCTTGTTATTGGACCTGGCGTAAAGACAGGGCTTAAAATAAAGCTTGAGAATCCCAAGGAAGTTGGTGCCGACAGAGTTGTAAATGCCGTGGCTGCCATAGAAAAATATGGGACTCCGGTAATAGTGGTTGATTTTGGTACGGCAACAACTTTTGACGTTGTAAACGAACATTCTGAATACCTTGGTGGTGTTATTTACCCCGGTATCAAACTATCTGCAAGCATATTAAGGAGTAAAACTGCCAAGCTCCCTGAGGTTGAAATTGAAAAGTGCCATAAAGTTGTTGGTAACAATACCATAAATTCCATAAAATCAGGTATTTATTTTGGTTACTTGGCAGTGGTAGATGGCATAGTGGAAAGAATCTTGGATGAACAATTCAAAGGGAAAAAGGTAAATGTTATTGCTACCGGCGGACTTGGAAGCATTTTTATAGGTGATTCAAAATATTTAAAGGGCTATGAGCCAAATCTTACTTTGAACGGGTTGAGGTTGATATATGAAAAAAATCTTTAGTGTAATGATTTTATTTTTGGTGCTCAGTTGTGCAGGCAAGTCTGGAAACGTTAAAGTAAATGAAAAATCAACTCTTGCGGAATCACACTTTAAAATGGGTCTTGCTTACCTGAATACGGATAAAGACTATTTGGCTGTAGGTGAATTTGAAAAAGCTATTTCGATTAATCCTTCTGATGACAGATTTTACTATGCTCTTGCAACATTTTATATAAAGAAAAATAGAATACCTGATGCAAAAAGCAATATTCTTAAGGCATTAAAACTAAATCCCACTGAATCTGAATACATTAACACATTTGCTTCAATCCTTGCTGCTGAAGGTAATCTTGAGGATGCTATTAAACAGTGGAAAGTTGTGCTTAATGACCCGGGATACCCATCTGCATCCCTCGTAAATTATAATATTGGACTTGCGCTGTATAACCTGAAAAGGTATGAAGAAGCAGCCTCCTATCTTGAGGTAACTGTTAAAACAAATCCCAAAGTAATCGCCCCAACACTTCTTTTATTTAGAAGTTATGTTTATTCCGGCAAACTGGATGATGCAGAAAGGGTAATAATAAATTCTCTTATTATTAATCCTGATTCCCTTGAGCTTAAAATGGAGGCAGGCAAGTTTTATTATGAAGTCGGTAAATACCCGGAAGCGGCCAAATATTTTTCTGAGGTAACAGAAGCAAAAAATAACCTAAAGTTTTATGAAGAAGCAAAATCATATCTGAAAAAGATGGGTATATACAATGAGTAGGGTTGAGGAAATTTTAAAGCAGGAGAGACTAAAAAAGGGGCTGAGTCTTGAAGATGTTTCAAGGCAAACCAAAATAAACGTTCTTTTTCTTGAGTATATTGAAAATGGTCAATTTGATAAACTTCCATCTTATGCACATGCTTTTGGTTTTGTAAAAAGCTATGCTTCATTTTTAAAGCTTGATCAAAAAGAAATTGAAGCAAACTTTAAAGAAAATTATCCTAAAGAAGCTTTTCAAAAAAGAGAAATTGAAAAGGTAGAAGACAAGGCTCAACCAAAAATTTCAAAAAAGCTTAACACTAAATATTTAAGTATTTTTATTCTCGGAGTTGTATTTATTTTTTTGATTCTTGTTTATTTCAATGGCAAAAAAACTGTTACTAATGAGCTTTCCAACTATCCTGCATCTATAATTGACAATCAAACAAAAGTACCTGAAAAAAACGATAATATTTCCCACACCGACAATACAAGTGAGAATGTAAGCGTTATTAATGACAACTCTGATGTTAAATTCGACCCAAAAGAGATAGCAGACAAAATTTTTAATGATGATTCCAAGATGAAGCAACCTGAAAAAGTTGTTACGCTATATTTTAATGATATATGCTGGATACATATGAAAACAGATAACGAAACAGACTACGATTTTATAGCGGAAAAGGACTTAATTAAAAATATCAGGTTTAATAAATTTTTCAAAATTGATATTGGAAATGCTGCTGCTGTATCTATTAAATACAAGGACCAGTTAATAGAAAACCTTGGTGGTTATAGGCAGCCATTAAAAAATTTATATTTTTATGTCAATGATAATGATACACTGATTTATGAAAAATAAATGTTGATTTTTTCGTATCCTTCCTGTATCTTAAAAAAGACAAAAAAGGTATTAATATGAAAAACGTTGGTGTGTTTAGTAAAGAATATTTTTTGTATAAAGAGTTGGAAGAAGCTTTGAATGATACGGATGTTATCCTTAATCTTGTATCATCTGAGAGCAATATTGATATAAACTTTGATATTTTTGTGATTTTAAGTGATTTTGGAGACGGGCTGGTTGATTACTTAAAAAAATTTGAAGGCCTGGTTTTGGATTTGACAGGAATTGCCAGAAATTATAGCAATAATGTGGAAGACATACTTGAGCCAGCAGTGTATATTATTGAAAAATATTTCGGTCATTCAGTTGAAAATTTGAAGGGTAATATTTATTTTCCTGTAAGTATTTATGGGAAAGCAGGGATTGACGATCTGATAAATCAGACAAAAGACATATTTACTTTTGGTAATTCGCAGCCAAAAATATTGAAAGATAAGATGCCTTTTAATTGCGTTCTTGGACTTGGGGCAGGGGAAAGTGGGATAAAAAACTATATACAAAGATTCAGTCACGAGGTTGCAACTAATTTTGATTTGAGACTTTTGCCATTTTCAACTTATATGATTGTAGATATTTTCAAGCCTTTTAATGTTGAAATTTATGGTGATTTTCTTGACGAGACATTTTCTGTTTCTGAAGTTTTGCTGAATGATTCCCATAAGCTTTTTTTGATTGATGATGAGAGAGTTACGATTGTAGCTGATTATTTGAGACTGTTAATTGAGCAGGTAAAAGAAAAAATTAATATACTATAGGAGAATGTTGATGATTTATCTTGATAATGTTGCGGGAACAAAGCCAGATGACAGAGTGGTTGAGAAGATGTTGCCATTTTTAAAAGAAAAATATGGCAATCCGAGTGCACACTTTTACCCTCTTGGCAGGGAAGCGTTTGAAGCAATAAATACGGCAAGGGAGCATGTCGCAAACCTTATTGATGCAAGTCCAGAAGAAATAGTTTTTACTTCATGCGGTACGGAATCAAACAATATGGCAATAAAAGGTCTTGTGCTAAATGATACGTACAAAGAAAAGAAACATATAATAATAAGTGAAATTGAGCATTTTTCTGTTCAGAATGTTTGTGTAAAGCTTCTGAATGAAGGGTACAAAATTACCAAGCTCAGGGTTGATAATAACGGACATATAAATCTTGACGAGTTAAAATCAGCAATTACCGATGATACTCTATTGGTTTCTGTGATGTCTGCCAACCCTGAAATAGGCACAATCCAGAATTCTGCTGCAATAGGGGAGATTTGTAAAGAAAAAGGGGTTATTTACCATGTTGATGCGATTGCATCTGTCGGTCATCAGAGGGTCAGCGTAAAGGATTTTAATTGTGATCTGTTATCTCTTGCTGGCCAAAACTTTTATGGTCCAAGGGGAAGTGCGGCGCTTTATGTAAATAAAAATATAAAGCTTACGCCTCTTTTTGATGGTGGCTTTCAGGAAAATGGCTTTAGAAGCGGCTCTGAAAATGTTCCGGCAATAGTTGGCCTTGGAGAGGCGGCAAGGATTGCAAAAGAAGAGATGTATTTGTATGTTCCTGAAATGGAGCGACTGGGGAAAAAATTGATGACTTCCCTTGAGGGGATGTTTGATTTTCTACATATAACAGGTGATAAAGATAGAAGATTGCCAGGCCATGTAAGCTTCTGGATAGAATACATAGAAGGTGAATCACTTCTTTTGTGGTATTCTCTCAATAATATTTATGGTGCAAGTGGCTCGGCTTGTTCTTCAAATATTCTGGCGGAAGACGAGGACGAACTTGCTGCTTCGCATGTTTTGACGGCGGTAGGGGTTCCTAATGATATTTGTGCAGG
>NZ_JBSQOT010000036.1:0-17811 GCF_055117995.1 Deferrivibrio sp.
ATAAAGTACTGGTGGTGAATATTCAAAAGCCGGAAACTGACTCAGTTTATCTTTATGGTGAAGTATATTTTCCTGGAAGATATTCGTTAAAAGAGAATTCCACTATTATTGATTTAATAAAAGATAAATCAAATCTAAAACCCGATGCTTCTCTTACGTATGGCTATATCAAAAGACTTAATCAAGATACCAAAGAGTACAATATAATCTCTTTTTCACTGGAGGATGTGTTTAACTCCCCTCAAAATGGTGCAATTAATCTCCCGCTTATGCCACTTGATGAAGTTTATGTTATGAATAAAAATGATGTACGTGCATTAAATATTGTGGATGTAAGAGGAGAGGTTAACAAGCCCGGAAGGTATGAAATTGAAGAGCATATTACACTTTATGATATTCTTAATAGAGCAGGCGGACTGACGACTGACGCTTCACAAGATTATATTGAGATTGTAAGAAAGGTAGATGGAAAGTTTTACACACGATTTGTATCGTATAAAGATGCAGAAAAATTTAAATTGCATATCGATGACAAAATAATTGTCCACTCTATATGGGAGCAAAATCTTAAAAAGTATGTGAAAGTGGAAGGAGAGGTTTTAAAGCCAGATACTTATCTGTTGACAGAAGGTATGACAGTGGGTGATTTAATAGTGAAAGCCGGTGGACTTACTAAAAATGCTTATTCGGATGTTTTTCATATTTACAGACTAAATGAAGATACATTTACGTACAGGCTGTTAACACTTGATTTGAAAAAAGATTCCAATTTTATTTTGTTAGACAGGGATGAAGTTGTGATACATAGCTATCTGGAATATCACCCTGTCAAAACAGTGCAGATTTTTGGTGAGGTCAATAAACCTGGAACTTATAATTATGCGGATAATATGACTTTGTATGATTTGGTTGTAGCTGCAGGTAACGTAAAAGATAGTGCGTATCTTGATATTGTTGAGATTGTAAGAATGAAGGTCAGTCAGGGTAAAACTGAATATGATGTTATTGATGTTAATCTTAATGAAATCTTAAACAAACATGCAAATGTAGAGTTGCAACCTTATGATATTGTTAATATAAAGAAAATTTCCGATTTTAAAAATGAAGATAAGGTCAGCGTAAGAGGTGAAGTATATTTTCCCGGTGAGTTTGTCATCAGAAAGGGTGAAAAATTATCTGATGTAATCGAGCGCGCAGGGGGAGTTACTGAATATGGCTATATTAAAAATATAATTTTTAAAAGAAAAAGTGTAAAAGAAATTCAAAAAAAAGGTTAGATGACTTAAAAGGCAGACTTGAGGCTACTTTGTTGTCAGTGTCGAGCAGAGAAATATCCTCTGCCTTAAGTGCTGAGGACATAACTGCTCAGAAAAGTTTGCAGGCAAATTTGCAGCAGATTATAAAAAACATCAGTAATACAGAGCCTGACGGGCGTATAGTAATAAAAGCCAATTCTCTTGAGGAGTTAAAGAATAGTAATTTTGATTTTGACCTTGAAGACGGTGATGAAATTATTATACCTCTTAGACCTTCAACAGTAAATGTTGTGGGCGAAGTATACAATCAAACCAGCTTTATTTTTGATAAGGAAAATAAGACCGTTAAAAATTATCTTGATTCTTCCGGAGGTATAACAGAGCTTGCAAGTGAAGATGATATATTTGTGGTAAAAGGTGATGGAAGTGTTGTTTCCAATAGATTTATAAAACAAAACTATTGGTGGAAGACAATTTACGATGTAAAAATTGAGCCTGGTGATACTGTTGTGGTGCCGAGAAGATTGAAATTTCCAAGTTATATGAAAGATGTAAAAGACATTACACAGATACTGTTCCAAATAGCAACAACCGCAGCAACAACAAAGGTATTGTTTTAGGGGTAACTGACATGCAGATGAACGAAATGAATAAAAACGCCCAATATGTGTGTGAAGAAGATGAAATAGATTTGATAGAGCTTTTTGCCGTAATATGGAAAAGGAAATTGTTTATAATTGTTATTGTATTTATTGTGTCACTGGCTACGGTAATAGGTACCTTAATGATGGATAATATATATAGCTCTAAAGCTGTGCTGAAACCTTCTGCTCAGGATTCCAGTAAGCTTTCCTCTTTAATGGGTAGTTTTGGAGGAATCGCTTCACTTGCAGGAATTGATATTGGCGGTTCAAGCGATAATATTTATTTTTCTATGGAGAATCTTCTAAATAATCAGGAGTTTATATCTGAGATTGTAAAAAAGTATAAGCTTGAGCCGGAGATTTTTGCAGATGATTACGAGAAAATAAAGTCGGACGAAGGCTTTTTGAAAAACTATAAATATTTTGTTTTTAAAGCTGTCAAAGAGGTTGTTTCTTTGAGTCAGGATAAAAAAAGTAACTTTATAACGCTGGGTGTAGAGCATAAAAACCCTGAATTTGCAAAGAAGCTAGTGGATATATTGATGCTTGAGCTAAGTGAAAAAATAAAGGCAAATGAGCTTGAAAATATTAATGAAAAGATTGCAAATTTTAAAAGAGAAATTGATGAGGCATCAGACATAACATTGAAAACAAAACTCGCAGAAGTTGTGTCATCGCTTGTACAGTCTAAAGTGCTTTCCAAAGCGCAAAAGTATTATGGATTTACGATTATAAGCGAGCCATATGTGCCTGATCTGAAAGATAAGGTAAAGCCCAAGAGGTCCCTGATATGTGTGGTAGCTTTTGTGACCTCGTTTATGTTTGCCATATTTTTAGTTTTTATACTTGAGTTCTTCAAAAATATTCCGGAAGAGAAGAAAAGAATATTTCAGGGAAAGACTAATGAAGTTAATTAAAATCATCAGTATTTTTGTTTTCTTTTTTATAGCATTTAACATTAATGCTGAAGGCTTCAAAAATTCATTTTCTGTTGATTTGGAAGATGAATACCTATACAGACTTATGGATAGAGCAAGTTCAATATCACCATCTCGATATTTTACTAATAACTTTAAACCTTATTCTGAACGTGAGTTGTTGGTGATGCTTAACAATGATAAGAGGATGAAGGATATTTTTGTTGTTGATGGTGACATAGAAGATTTATCCAGAAAAATCGAGCAATTTTATAAATTCAAATACAAAAAAGAAGGATTAATGGATAATTTGCTGGGTAAAATAAATCTCACAATGAGATATAAAAATGAAGATGATGAACAATTTTCAAATACCTTAGGTTCAGAATATAAAGGCACAAACTATAATGTGGCCTTAAAATTGGATGGTGGAGTAAACTTTGGAGATTTAATACTATTTTCATACACACTTTCATTGGAAAATAATGAAAATGACAATCTGGATGTGGGTATTTACAAATTTAATCTCAAAAAAGGTTTCAGGCATATTACAGTGATAGCTGGCAAAGACAATGTGGTAGTTGGCCCAGGTTATTTTGGGAATCTTCTATTTAGTAAAAATATAGAGCCTGAGATGATGTTGATGTTTAAAACCGAAATACCATATGATACATTTATTGGTGCAATCAGATGGTATTTGTGGAATATGTGGATTGACGATAATGATAGAGCAAACACAGATCCAAAGTTGCTTGGCATGAGACTTTCACTTATGCCTTTTGACTGGCTTGAACTTGCAGGGACAAGGGCAATTTATTATGGAGGTAGTGGCAATCCATCATATAGCAGTGTTAACGACTATTGGAAACTTTTTACTGCTGAAGATGAGAATACAGGAAATAAGTGGGATACAGACCAATATTTTGGGGTGGATGTATCACTTTATCTGCCTATTCTGAAAAAAACGGGATTTTTAAAAGGTGGCAAGCTTTATACCGAATACTCGTGGACTGATATAACTGCGCCATGGCAAAAAGAAGATAAAGGCAAAGACTTTCAGTTACTTGGGGCTAGCTATATCCATGGATTATACTTAACCACTGGAAACACAGATTTCAGATTTGAGTATACAAAGATTTCCCATGTAAATTACAACAATCATAATTTTGGCACAGACGGATATACAGACGAAGGATATTTAATAGGTCATTATGCAGGTCGAGATTCAAAAAGCTATTTTGCAGAAATATATGATGAGATAACAGATAAACTTCATTTTTATATAGGTGGAGGGATTATCAAAAGAGGCCTAAATATGAAGACTCAGCAATATGTTAAAGAGGGGTATGTGGGGGGTAGATATCTATGGTCCAAGGCAGTACAGCTTGGTGTAAAAATTTCATACAGTAGCGAGAGTAAGATAGATATTAATCCTTCTCCTGTTTATTATACATTTAGTGATGAATCAAGAGATATCTTAAAAGTGTACACTGAGGTGGACTATCGTTTTTAAAAATTTTAAAAATTAAAGTTTATCAAAAAAGTAGCTCATTTTATCTCTTATTCTTTTATAACTAAAATTAAAAAAACAGTTAACTGTTACTGTTGTTGAATATTTAAAGTTATTTTTGTATAATATCTTACCAATAAACAGGGAATAATTATGTTTAATGCGATTAAACCTATCATATTTCTACTAATACTTGTTTTTACATCATTAACTGTTAGAGCACTTGAAGTTGATTCTTACAACGGTCAGACTTGTGCTGTCGATAGAATTACCCAAACACTCAACTGCACTGCAGGTGAATTTACTTCAACACAGTAAAAATCATAACTAGTCATCCCTGAAAAATTCGTTTTTGAGTAAATATTGCGATTTTTTTGTACATTTTAGTTTAACTGCCAGTAAAATGCTACAAATGGAACCACTAAATTTTATGCATTACACCCCAAAGGTTCGGTTTTTCGGATACTGCTCATCATTATTTCCAACAAATTTTTAAGAAAAAATAAAAGGAATGCCAAAAGCATCCTTAAATTGTGACCACAACCAGACAATATCGCATTTGCGTCATTGCCTTCATGACCTTTGAGATAATTACGATCCATACGACTGTTTCTCTTAATATGAGAAATCAATGCCTCAATAGATCCCCTTTTTTTCAATATTTTCCTGAAATAATGACTGAATTTCTTTAAATTCCTCGGAACTACAGTAATCTTAATATTACCCTTGTAATTGTGACCCCTAAACCCCAAATCTACAAGTGCCTCTTTTATCTTATTATCACCTATAAGCCTGGATGCATCATCTAAACTACTTGCAAGAGTCTTACCGTCATGAACATTCTTCTTAAAACTTCAGGTAATTTTCGCTCCAAATCCCTATAAAGTCTACTGTTATTTCTAGTAATTTTAACAAATTATCCTTTTTTAGCCTCTTGCGAAATCTCGTCATGGAGGTAGGGTCTATCGGCAACTCCGTCTGAAATACTGTCTCACCTGTAACATATTGCCAATAGGGATTCTCTAACCAACGATAAACGACCTCTTCATCGCTCAAATTGTACGTATATTTCAAATATTGTAAACCTATCATCAAACGTATAGGTTTACCGGGACGACCCTTCTCACTGTACATTTTACCAAATTCTTCTTCCAATTTCTCCCAGTTGATTATTTGGCTCAATTTGCACAGAGGGTGAGATAAGTCTATTATGTTAACAAGAATCGGTTTTAAATGTTCTTCTAACGGTATATTGGTAGGCTTTGGACGCATTAAAAACTCCCAGATTATTGTTGTATTTTTAACCTTAACTGAGAATTTTATACCATATTATCACATTTTTTCAACGTATTATTAATAAGTTATCTGTTTTTTCAGGGGTGACTAATTATTTCTGATAATTCTGTAAAAATTGCCAAAGTTAAAGAAATTATTGATAAAATAGATAAGCCTCTAAAACAGGTGTTGATAGAAGCCAAAATTGTAGAAATGTCCAAAAGCGGCAGCAGAGACCTTGGTATCCAGTGGAGTGCCAACTATAATCCAGATAGTACAAGCTATTATTTTCCCAACAGTGTGTCAATTGGTGGAGGAAGCAGTGGATATATGGTTAATCTCCCTGTCAGTGAGCCTGCCGGAGCGTTGAATCTTTTGTTAGGTTCGGCTACTGGCTCATTATTGCTGGATGTAAGGCTGCAGGCCCTTGAACAAAATGGCGAGGCAAAGATAGTGTCAGAGCCGAAAATTGTCACGATGAATAACCAGCAGGCCACTATAGAGAGTGGAGTCGAATTTCGTTATAAAGTTACTACAACTGATACCACTGATGTAGAGGAGGATTCAGCCAAGCTTTCTCTGATAGTAACACCGCAGGTAACGCCTGATAATAATATCTTGCTGAATGTTAAGGTTGAAAAAAGCGAACTTGATTTTTCCAGGCAGGTTGACGGTTATCCACTTAAAATTACCCGAAGAGCTGAGACTTATCTAATGGTTAAAAATGGAGAAACAACTATAATTGGCGGCCTTAACCAAAAAAGCACAACAGCAAGCAACAGCGCTGTTCCTTATCTTAGCAGAATTCCATTGCTTGGTGCTCTTTTTAAAAGCCAATCCAGGTCAAGTAACCTTGATGACCTGATGATATTTATAACCCCAAAAGTGATTATTCCGGGAAGTTAAATTAGAATATTTATATATTTTAAACAATGTTTTATTTTTTTAAAGTTTTTGTTGAAACTGCCGAATTAATACCCTATATTATTTCTAATTAGCAGTAAGCAATTTGGTTGATACTGTGTTTTAAATGGGGGTCATATGAACATTTTTAAAAACTTTTACGTCTGGCTGGAAAAAAATATTTTTAATACCATAACTAAAAAATTGGTCGGGAATTTTGGTTTTCTTATATTTCTTCATCTTGTGTACATTGTAACTTTTTATATCTTTTCAAACAGGTTGCAGGTTATACTTGAAGAAGCATGTGTAAAACAAGAGGTTTACAATAAAGTAACAACATATCTCGATAATGTGTTTTTTATATATCTGACAATAGTTAGTATCGGGATATTGTCCGTAATAATAATGGTTTACTTTTTAAGGTATCTTATATTGCGTCCGGTGAGAATACTTGTAAAAAGTTTTGATACTGTAAGTCACGGTGAAGGTGATTTGTCTGACGATCTGCCCTGTGTGACATATGATGAATTTAGAACGTTATCTGAAAGCTACAATAAATTTATTGAAAGCATAAGAAAAATGCTTGCAAGTATCAGAGAAAATGGTGTGATTATTGCGGTGGAGAGTGCAAAGGTACTGAAAAATATACAGGATACAGAAAAAAGTACCAACGAGCAGAGCCAGCTGGCAGATGTTGTTTTTAATGCAAGTAATGAAGCGACTGCAGCCATAAATGAGGTGGCCGAGAACGCTAATTTTATTTCTGAATCGACAAAAAATAATCTTGAGGCAGCTAAAAGCTCATACAGCGGGATGCTTGAAATAAGAAATAAAATCAATGAAGTGGATGAAAATTTGCAAAAGTTTAAGATGACCACTGATATTTTAAGTAAGAATTCTGAGAAAATAATGGAAGTAACAAGGCTTATTAACGAAATTTCAGATCAGACAAATCTTTTGGCCCTTAATGCTGCAATAGAGGCCGCAAGAGCAGGTGAGCACGGCAGAGGCTTTGCCGTAGTTGCCGATGAAGTTAGAAAATTGGCTGAAAAAGTAAAGGATGCCACAAGTGAAATTTCTGAGAATATTGGAAATATGAATAAAAATGTTATTAAGACAAAGCGAGGTACTGATAAAATTTATGAATTTGTAAAAGATACAAATGAGGTAATAGAACATTCAACCAATCAGTTTAATTCAATGATTGCAGATTTCGAAAATACAAGCGAACAGCTCCTTAAAATAGCTTCGGCAATAGAGGAGATATCTATTACAAACTCTGAGATTCATGAAAATGTAAATAAGATTAACTTAATAAGCAGCGATGTCGTAAGGAGAATGAGCATGTCCCTGGATGCAACAAAAATATTAAACGAGAAGACCGAAACTATGCAGGAGCTTGTTTCAAAATTCAGGGTTGGCCAAGGGAAGTTTGAAGAAGTTATAGTTTTCGGGCAGAAATACAGGGACATATGTGCACAGAAAATTGAAGAGATAGGAAGGCAGGCAAATATATTTGATAAGAATTACAAGGCAATTCCAAATACAAACCCGACTAAATATTCAACAAATTACGACTCGTATTTTGAAAAAATATTGCGACCATTATATGATGAAGCTCTGAGGGAGATATCAAATGGTATTTTTGTTTTATGTGTAGATTCAAATGGATACGCACCGACTCATTGCAGTAAATATGCAAAGCCATTGACTGGCAATTATGAAACTGACCTTATAAACAGCAGAGATAAAAGGATATTTAATGACCCCGTGGGTTTGAGAGCGGCACGTAATCAGGCAAGATTTCTTCTTCAAACATACATGCGGGACACCGGGGAAATAGTTGCAGACCTGTCGATGCCGATTTTCATTCAGGGCAAACACTGGGGAGCAATACGAATAGGGCTTATGCCTGAAGCATTAATATAATAAAACGGCCCATAAGGGGCCGTCTTTATTTATGCTGGTATAGTTTTTAAGTTGACTCCTGCAATATCTTGAACAAATCTTACAACCTGATTGCTATAACCATATTCGTTGTCATACCACAAATAAAGTATGCATTTGTTGCCATCGACGATTGTAGCTTCGCTATCTACAACACAAGCATATCTTGAGCCAACAAAATCTGATGAAACAACCTCTGGAGAGTTGGTGTAATCTATTTGATTTTGCAAAGGGGAGTTAAGAGAAATTTCTCTAAGGTAAGCGTTGACTTCCTGTTTTGTAGTGTTGCAATTCAGATTAAGCTGTAAAACTGCCAGTGAAACATTGGGAGTTGGGACACGTATCGCGTTGCCTGTTAGCTTACCTTTAAGTTCAGGAAGTGCTTTGGCAACGGCACTTGCGGCACCTGTTTCGGTAATTACCATATTCAAAGGAGCGCTTCTGCCCCTTCTGTGTTTTTTGTGATAGTTATCAAGTAGATTTTGGTCGTTAGTGTAAGAGTGGCAGGTTTCTATATGCCCTGATACGATTGTAAATCTGTCATTAATAGCCTTTAATACCGGTACAATGGCGTTTGTTGTGCAACTTGCGGCAGATAATATTTTTTCATTCGGGTCAACACTATGATGGTTTACACCGTAGACAACATTCGGTATGTCCCCTTTTCCCGGAGCTGTCAAAAGGACCTTTGAAACCCCTTTTGCTTTCAGATGTTTGGAAAGCCCTTCTCTGTCTCTCCATTTCCCTGTATTGTCAATTACAATAGCATTTTTTATCCCATATGACTCGTAATCTATTTCATCGGGAGAATCTGCATAGATAACTTTTATCATTACTCCATTGGCAATAAGCGCATTTTCTTCCTCGTCAACTAAAATTGTTCCATTAAAAGGGCCGTGAACAGAATCCCTTCTTAAAAGGGCAGCTCTTTTAACAAGGTCGTTTTCTTTACCTTTTCTGACAACAATAGCTCTAAGCCTTAATTTGTCCCCTTTGCCTACCTTATCTATTAAAATCCTCGCAAGAAGCCGTCCAATTCTTCCAAAGCCGTAAAGTACTATATCCTGAGGAGTTTCAAGGACATTTTCATTTGTGCCAATGACATCTTTGAGCTCAGTTTTTAAAAATTCTTCAAAGTTTTTTGAAGAAGATTTCTGAAATTTAACGGTTAGTTTGCCAATATCAAGTCTGCAGGGGGTTATGTCCATTTTTTCAATTTCTTTAAGCAATGGGTAAGTTTCTCTCACTGAAAGCTCATTTTCAAGGATTTGCCTTGCAAATCGATGTTCCTTTAAGATTTCAATTGCGGTTTTATTCACAAGGGGTTTACCATAAAGATAAGTTACCACACTTTTATTACGGTACAACTTACCAATTATTGGCAGCATTTCTTCAGCTATCATAAGTCTTTCATTAAAATCTTCAAAATATTTTTGTTCTTTTAGCATAAGCGATCCCTCTAAGATTTTTTGAAATGTTTTCAATGACCCCGCTTTGTATATATAAAAAATCTGAAAAAAACAATAAAATTTCAAACATTGATGTTAATTATTTGTGTTGAAAAAATAGTGTTAGGAATATACAATAATGTTTAGGAGGATTGAATGCCCATTACAGGAAAATTGTTTAGAAGGATGCAGAGTTTGCCTGATGACATAAGATCGGTCTTGCTTGATCTTGTGGATGAAATGGATAATTCAGTTAAGAAGGAAGATTTTAAACAATTAAAAAATGTCGTGCAGGAGCTTGCAGAGGCACAAAAAGTAACAGAAAAGAGGCTTGACAGCTTAACCATAAAAGTCGAGGAGCTTGCTGAGGCACAAAAGGTAACAGAGAAGAGACTCGATAGCTTGACTATAAAAGTTGAAGAACTTGCGGAAGCCCAGAAAAGGACCGAGCAGAGGGTTGAAGAACTTGCGGAAGCCCAGAAAAGGACCGAGCAGAGAGTGGAAGAGCTTGCTGAGGCTCAGAAGAAGACCGAAGAGAGTCTTAACAAACTAACAAAAAGAGTTGATAATATTGAAGTTCAACTTGGTGGGCTTTCAATGGCCGTTGGATATGGCATAGAGGATAAGCTCTATCCTCATTTGGAAAAATTTGCTGAGAAAGTTTTTGACGTCGTGCCTATGGATGTAGTTTTAAGAAAAAACATTGTTTATGCTGATGGAAGGTTTGATGAACTGAATGTCTATATAAAAGCAAAAAAAGATGGAAAACAGGTTTTGATAATTGGGGAGAGCAAAGCTCAACCAGGAAAAAAAGATATTGACAAATTTATAAAGACTGTGGAGAGAGTCGAAAAATATACAGGAACAGTTGTGTACCCATTTATTGTAGGGTACTCTTTTAGCCCTATTGTGGAAAAATACATAAATGAGAAATATCCGAAACTTAAATTTTTTAATACTTACCAGATTGAACACGGCAAATATTAAAACTATATTACCCTCTTGTTTTTAATTTTGTAAACAATTGCAAGGATTTCTGCAATCGCTTTGTAAAGTGACTCCGGAATCTCTTCACCTATTTCAACAGATTTGAAAAGAGATCTCGCAATTGGAGGGTCTTCGTGTATAAGGACTCCGCTTTTTTGGGCAATTTCTTTTATCCTTAAGGCAATAAGTCTTTGGCCTTTAGCGACAACTTTCGGCGCTCTATCCTTGCCAGCTTCATATTTAATTGCCACAGCATAATGAGTCGGGTTAGTTATAACTACATCAGCCTTAGGTACTTCTTCCATCATCCTTCTTCTTGCCATTTCCATTTGCATACTTCTTATTCGCCTTTTTATGAGCGGGTCACCTTCCATTTGTTTAAACTCTTCCTTTACTTCCTGCTTTGTCATTTTTAGATCTTCTTCATATTGCCATTTTTGATAAAAGAAGTCCAGGATTGCAAGAACAAGCATTAAAAGTGCGATTTTAAACGCAAGTTCAAAGACAATTTTTCCAAGAAAAACTACACTTGTAACAGGATCTGAGTTTGCAAGACTTACAATATTATAAATTTTTCCTTTAACGATTAAATATGCGACAAACCCCACAACAAATATTTTAAATATTGACTTTACAAGCTCTACAAGGCTTCGTTTGGAAAATAGATTCTTGAGCCCCTTGATTGGGTCAAGCCTATCAAATTTTGGTTCAAGTGCTTTTGGCGTAATGATAAATCCAAACTGTGCAATATTGGATAATATTCCTACAAAAATTAAAATTGCAAAAAGTGGCAGCACTATTTTACCTGAAAATTTTAACGAAAGTATTAATAGCAAGATAGTTGATTCCTTATTTATCTTGAAATTTGAATATTGAAGAATCTCCGTAAATAGATTTTTGAAATCTTCAATCATCACAGGGGTATAAAAATACATAAATAGAGTTGAAACTATTAAAATAAGCGCAGTTGAAAGCTCCCGACTTTTTGGGACATTCCCTTCTTCTATTGCTTTTTGTCTTCTCCGGGGCGTCGCCTGTTCGGTTTTATCTGAGTCGGTTTCCGGCATTATACACCTAATATTTTAAATATAGTTAAAACATTTTTGAAAAAATCATGAGTAATTATTTCAAATACACTGTAAAAGTATGTCATACTAAAAATTATTACAATCAATCCTGCAGCAATTTGTATAGGAAAACCCACAATAAGAATATTAATCTGCGGTACAAGCCTTGCTATTATCCCCATAATAACGTGGGTAATAATTAGTGTTACAAACACTGGAGCAACAATTTTTAGTGCAATTACAAAAATTTCTGAGAAAGTTTTAACAAGAAACATATACGAATGTTCCGGTATTACAAATGTACCGAGCGGGACTATTTTAAAGCATTGCACAATAGCCTCAATTATCAATCTGTGTCCACCAATGGAAAGAAAGATAAGAATCATTACGATATTTTGAAATTGGGCAATAATTGATATCTGAGAGTTTGTCTGAGGATCCAGTATGTTTACAACCCCAAAACCCATTTGAAAGCCTATAATCTGTCCGCCGAATTGTACGCCTACGAATAAAAACCTGCCAAGAATACCTATCATTATCCCTATCAACAATTCTTTCAGGATAACAAGTATTAGAAGTAACGTGGTTATGTTGTCAAAATTAATTTTTGGAACAAGGTAAAAAATCAGGATAGACATAATGAGGGATAGAAAAATTTTTAGCCTGCTGTCTATTATTGTGCTACCGAAAAAAGGGGCAGTAAAAATAATGCCGCTAACTCTTATGAATATGAGAAAGTAAAATATAAACGTATTCGTGGAATTTAAAAACTCAAACATATGTTTGCCCCTTTGTCGGCGGGATTATAAGGGCTGCTTCATCCCAAAATATATCATTTCCAATAGCTTAACTTTAAAAGCTTTTTAGCGCATTTACTTACCTAAATTATGTTGCTACAATAACAAGCCAATAGGTACTCTTTATTATCCACTCAACCGCTAATTAATTCACCTGCAATCTTTATGTCTCCTGCCCTGTATTGGTTTAAAAAAGCTTGTTGTTTGCTATTTTCATGTATTGAAATCTTTCAAGCCTTTTGACTTCATTATTAACTTTGATTTTATTATAAATGTCTGTGATATTATGTATATTATTTTTATCCATATAGAAATTTATGCCATTTATTATCTCTCTGATAGATTCTATCCCGTTTTTGTAAGTTTTAGAGACAACCTGTACGGTTTTCGCACCTGCCATAATATACTGTAGAGCAATATCAGATGTGTGTACACCTGTTGATGCAGATATTTCTATATCTACAAGACTTGAACATATTGCAACCCATCTGAGCACAGAATAAGCTTCTTCCGGAGAGCTGTACACATTTGCGGGCATATATTCCTTTTTATCAAGATTTATTCCTACTCTGTAATACCTGTTGAAAAGTGTAACGCCGTCAGCGCCAGATTCCTTGAGTTTTTTTACCATATAAGGGATGTTTGTAAAAAAGTGACCAATTTTGACGCTTACAGGTATTTTAACCTTTGATTTTACATCTTCTACAGTGCTGAAATATTTTGATTCAATATTTCTTGGGTCCTCTTCAGGGTCAAACGACATATAAGAAAGATTTATTTCAAGGGCATCAGCACCGGCACTTTCAATGCTTTTTGCAAAATCGGTCCACCATTTTTCCCCGGTGCAATTTACACTTGCAATCACCGGTGCTTTAGATACCTTTTTGGCAGCTGTTACAAAATCAAGATAAGGCTTGCTGCCATAAAGTATTGCGGCACCTGTTAGATTATAGTCGTAAGACTCCGGATGAAAATCATCAATATTTTCAGAAGCAGAGGCAAGCTCCTCTTCAAAAAGTGATTTAATTATTATGGCTCCTACATTCATTTCGTTGAAAGTTTTTATGTTTTCAATGGAATAAGTAAGTGTAGAACTGCCTGCTATAACAGGATTTTTTAGGGTCAATCCCAAATAAGATGTTGTTAAATCTGCCATATTGACTCCTTATCAATCATTTTTAATTAACACTTCTCTTGGTTTTGATGTACCATCACTTGGTGCAACTATTCCTTGTTTCTCCATAATTTCCATAATCCGGGCTGCTCTGTTATACCCTATTTTAAGGTACCTTTGAATCATAGATATTGAAGCCATCCCTTTTTTTTGGACCAACTCGAGAGCTTCAAAATATTTATCATCCATTTCATCTTCTGATATGTCATCTATTTCTGTGGTTTCCTCTTTCACAAGTTCCATATTATAACTTGGCTTGCCAAGTTTCTTAAGATATTCTACCAAAGTATTTACCTCTTTTTCACTTACAAAGCATCCGTGTACTCTGACAGGATCGCTGCTGCCAGGGGGTATAAAAAGAGAGTCCCCTCTGCCCAGCAGTATTTCAGCGCCATTTTGATCAAGAATAGTTCTACTGTCAGTTTTGGACGACACCCTGAAAGAAAGCCTTGCAGGCATATTTGCCTTTATTATCCCTGTAATTACATTTACCGAAGGTCTCTGTGTGGCAAGTATTAGATGTATCCCTACTGCCCTTGCCATCTGGGCGATCCTTATAATGGATTGTTCAACCTCTTTTCCGGCGACTATCATAAGGTCGGCAAATTCATCAACAACTACTACAAGATAAGGCATCAAAGTTATATCTTTATTTTTTTGAGCAATCTCATTAAATGAGTCTATGTTGCGCACCTTGTATTCAGCCAAAAGTTCATACCTTTGCTCCATTTCAGCCACAACATTTTTCAAAACTGTAGCGGCGTGCTTGGGGTCAGTTACGACTGGCGCAGCAAGATGAGGAATATCTTCATAAGAGCTGAGTTCCACCATTTTAGGGTCAATCATTACAAACTTCACATTTTCAGGGGATGATTTATATAAAATTGAACATACGATTGTATTGATACATACCGATTTACCGCTTCCTGTAGTCCCTGCAATTAATAGGTGTGGCATTTTTGAAAGGTCTGAAATATATGGTTTGCCTGAAATATCTTTGCCAAGAATTATTGTCAGTGGGGAAGCACTTTTGGTAAAATCTGTTGAACTGATAAGCTCCTTCATATAAACCGTTGCCCTTTTTTTATTGGGCAATTCTATTCCCACTACAGATTTGCCTGGTATTGGAGCGATTATTCTTACGCTTACAGCACTCATGGCTCTTGCCAGGTCCCCTTCAAGATTTGCAATTCTGTTAATTTTTATTCCAGGAGCTGGCTCAAATTCGTATAAGGTTACAACAGGACCCGGCTGAATTTCTTTGATTTTGCCTTCCACCCCAAACTCAAGAAGTTTTTCTTCCAAGAGTTTCCCCTTTTTCTTTAATTCAGTTTCACTCTCAGCAACATCCTGAGACTGAAAGTCATCTAAAAGGTTAAGGGGGAGATGATACTCAACCTTTTTTGATTCAGTCTCGATTTTTGAAATCTCTTTGATTTCAATATCAGCCTTCAGATTTGTTTCAAGTTCATTTTTCTCTTCAGCCTTGTTTGCAGGCACTGTGTTTTTTTTCTTTGGTATATTGTTGGTGGTATTTTTTCTTTTAAATAATGTTCCAAAGCCAATTTTTGGAAATGCAGATTTAAAGTGTACAACTTCATAATTTCTTAAAAGCAGCGTAATTGTGACAATTATGAAAAAAATTGTGGTAAGACTTCCTCCATATTTTCCAAGGAAAGGTTCCAAAAAAGTTGATGAAATACTTCCTATAATGCCGCCCAATTGCTTTTCTTTGAAAAAGAAATCATTTTTTCCCAGAAATCCGCTAAATGATGATAAAAATGCGAGCAGAAGAATGCTTAGCACAAAGTCAAAAATATATCTTTTTATCTTTATAGAAGTCTCTGCTTTACTTTTGAGAAGGTTCACGGAAACAAGGATAAGCAAAAAAGGGAATAATATGGCTGACCATCCAAAAACCGTCCCTATAATATCAGCAAAATAAGCGCCAACTTTTCCAAAGAGATTGTTTACCTGTACAGAGTAATTGGAAAAAATTATATTCGAGAAACTTGGATCTTTATGTGAATATGAAAATATTGACAGACTGGAGAACACAATGAAAAAAATGTCAAATAAAACAAAAATTTTATAGTAAATATTTCTATTTAAAGCCATATTATACTTATAACACCGATAATCAGGCAGTAAAGAGCAAATATTTTCAAAGATGCTCTTTTCACAAAATATAAGAGAAAATGAATTGATACAAGTCCTGATAGAAAAGCAGCCAGCATTCCATAAATATAGTTTGAAATAGTGGAATAATCAAGCATACTGATATCCTTTAACTGCAAAATAGTTGCTCCAAGAACTGCAGGCAGTGCCATTATAAAAGAAAACTCTGCCGCCTCTTCCCTTTTGACATCAAGGTATATTAATGATGATATTGTAGAGCCGGAGCGGGAAATTCCAGGTATGACCGCAAGCCCCTGGACTATTCCTACCAAAAAGGCCTTGCCAAGAGTAATAGTACCGGTTGGTTTCTTATTGTCAGAAAAAAACAGTAACAAGGATGTAACTAAAAGAGCATACCCTACCATACTTGTCGAACTGAAAAGGGATTCTGCCTTGTCATTGAAATATAGGCCTATAATTCCTGTTGGTATGCTTGCCCAGAAAACACCCCATATATAAAACCTGTTATCAAAGTATGTTACTCTGTATGCAGGTATAAATATGCCAAAAAATCCTTTAATAAGTGTTTTGATTTTTTTCCAGAAGTAAACTATCACAGCAAGAAATGTTGCAAAATGAAGCATTACGTCAAAAACTATCCCTGGTTGATGAAAATCTTTAAGGAGAGATTGGGCTATCACAAGATGCCCTGAGCTGCTTACAGGTAAAAACTCTGTCAGACCTTGCAAGATGCCAAGTATAATATATTCAAGCATATTACCCCCAATTTTTTTTAGGTTATCTTAAATACTTTAATTTCAGGTCTTCGGTCAAACCTTTTTTTGAAAATTTTTTTTATAAATTTTGCCAAAATTTCATCAAAATCTATTTCGGAAGTTACAGATGTTTCAAAAAGTATTGAAATATTTTCTGCAATTTGTTTTTTTATGTAATAATGAAATTCGTCTGTGAGCACAAAGCCTGAAGCATCAACTTTTTCAATATTAAACTCATTACCATTTGTTGAATAAATCAGAATAAAAACGCCATCCCTTGCCAAATTTTTCCTGACTTTTAAATCTTCTTCACCAAAAATAAATTTACCTCTTGTGTCAATGTAGGTTTTTCCAAAAGGGATATCATCAACATAAGAGAGTTTTGAATACTCATCAAAAGAAATCCTTTTGCCATTTTCTGTGAAAATACAGTGTGATGATGGGAAATTAAGGTCTTCAGTGATGTTTTTTATGTTTTTTCTTAAGTGGGTAAATTCTCCATGAATAGGGATGAAGTATTTAGGTTTTGCAAGCTCCGTAATTGTTTTTATATCCCCCCTGTAAGCATGCCCTGAAACATGAATGTTTTCTTTTTCTATATCTACTACGTCTGCTTCGTTGTAAAATATGTGACTTATGGCCTTGGCAAGGTTTTTCTCATTTCCAGGTATTACTCTTGAGGAAATTATAAATAAATCACCCTTTTTTACCTGCAGCGAGTTTCTTTCTTTTGAAACAATTTTATAGAGGGTGCTGTTTGTTTCACCCTGGCATCCTGAGATTATATAACATAAATTGCTGTCGTTGTATTTTTTTGCATTGCTTAACCTGATTATATTGTCAGGGTTGTATTTCAAATAGCCAATCTGTGTTGCAATATTTATATTTTTTAGAATTGAGCGACCTTCAATTATCACTTTTCTGCCCACATCTTCGCAGATTTCAAATATTTGCCTTATTCTATCTATGTTTGAGGAAAACGTAGTAAAAAA
>NZ_JBSQOT010000037.1:0-17078 GCF_055117995.1 Deferrivibrio sp.
TAAACAGGATACTACAGCTAAAAATACTTCTTTTCCAAACTTTTCTCTTTTTTTAGAATACAAGCCTAAAAGTATAAATAAAACCAAAAATATGGGAACCACATATACAAGACCTTCTAGATATAACGCTACAGGTAATTTCTTTGCAGGAGGTTTAAACCAGTCTGTATCCATACGAATTAATATGCTCAGATAAGCAGCAAGTAATATTGAAAGTATGTCGCTTAAAAAAAACATACTTTTTTGTATTAATCTATATCTTTTAACAAACATTAGACCTCTCCCCTTTGGCAAAACTTGTACTAACATTATATCATATAAGGCACTAACTCGCTAGATTTTGTAATTTTCATCTCATATCAATAATTCAACTTTTTTATTTATTCTCGTAACATTAGCTAAAGAAAATCTCTATTTTAAATTGAGTTTATTTTTTACTAATCCTATTATCCACGATATTTCATCTATCTTAGAAAAATATATTACTGTACTATAAATAATTACACCTACACCTATATTCAAGCTAAGAGTCAATAACTTGGATGTAATGCTTTCAGTTATTATAATACTATTTATATATATATTTAAATTATATACCGTGACACCCATTGTAATTGCAGCTATACAGCTTTTAATAAATACTTTTACAATACTTATTGTTCCAATACTTCCTAATTTCTTCTTTAAACTAATAAACAATAATATTGTTGTGATGGCAGCAGTTATGCTGGTAGCAAATGCTAGTCCTGCATGCTGCATATATTGCACTAAAATAATATTAAGCAAGATGTTGCAAATAAGTGCTATTACTCCATTAATCATAGGGGTTTTAGTATCATTCAAAGAATAAAAAACCCTACTTAATATATCTCTATACCCAAAAAACACCATCCCTAAAGAGTAGAATAATAGTGCCGAAGCTGTAAGCATAGTAGCACGACTATCAAACTCGCCTCGCTGGAACAGTATTGAAACTATGGGTACTCTTAATATTATAGCTCCTGCAGTCATAGGTATCATTAAAATAGTTATTACATTAATGGAAGATACAAGTGTTTTTCTAAATACCGTTTTATTATTCTGAACATTTAAAGTCGCTAGTAATGGATAGATTACTGTTGAAATAGATATAGAAAATATTCCAAATACGAATCCATTTAACTTATTTGCAAAATTTAATGCAGAAATACTTCCCTCTATTAATCCAGAAGCCAGCATACGATCAACTAGAGCATTTAATTGTTGAACAGAAGCTCCTATTAATACTGGAATTGCAAGTATCCAAATGTTTTGTACATATTGGTCTTTAAAATCCAATATATATTTATATCTAAAACCCTTCTTTATAGCATAAGGAAATTGTATCACAACTTGGAATAAAGAACCAAACAATGTGGCATATGCAAGTCCATGTATTCCAAAAGCACTACTAAATAATAATACTACTATAATAATAATATTATTAGGAACATTTATTAGAGCAGGTATTGCGAACTCCCCATTAGATTGTAAAAATCCAGTAAAAATATAAGCTACTCCTATAAACAAAATCATAGGAAAAACTATTCTAGTAAGCTCAACCGCTAAATCAAAAGTAGCTTCATCAAAACCTATTGCTATTATTGACACTATAGGTCTTGTAAAGATCAGTCCAAATATTGAAAAAACACTACAAACTACTATTACAGCATTTAATATCTTGTTAGTAAATTTAATGTTTTCTTTTTGTCCACCTTCCAATGTCACTCTTGAATAAACTGGAATAAAAGTTGTTGCTATTGCTGCTATTATACTGGAAAATAGTATTGTAGGTATTGTTATTGCTATAAGGTATGCATCTGTCATGTAAGTTGCACCATAGGTACTGCCAAGGAGAACTTCCCTCATAAATCCTAGGATCTTACTAATTAATGTTGCAATCATTACAAAGAACGCTGTTTTGGTTAAATCTTTTTTCCCTTGCATATAACACCTCTTACTATTACATAAGGATTACTGAATATCTCATTTTGTTTATGAAGTACTCAGTGACATCCCAAAATTTTGTAAATATTGCACCTTGAAAAATTGACAAAAAAGAACCCTGAGCCTCCGCCCGAGGTTCATTACCAAGAACTGTAATGCAATTACTGATTCACTGGTCTCTGGAAGGCGTGCCATGATTCGGTCAAGTCCGTATTTTCGTTTACCTTCACCGAACTTGCCTTCCACTGCATTACGTTCTTTAGCATCCTGACGTTCCAAATTGCGGTGTTCTTGTAATTCTTCTTGTGATGGTCTTCCAAGCCTAGGCCCAGAAAGTCGAATTCCAAGTTCCTTCCAAAAACGGTAGTTATTACGGTTTCTGCACAAATGATCTGCAATTACTGCTTCAGGATAATACCCAAATCTTTGTTTGTAAGATTCTACTGCTGCCTGCAATCGTGTTCCTTCATTGAAACTATCCCAGCTTAGTTCATCTATCAAGGCATATCCATTAACTAAACTGATTGCCACTTTTGCTCCAAACTTTACAGCAGCCCCAGCTTTACCATGTACAATAGGACGGACATGGGACTGACTGATACTGACAATACGGTCTTCGATACGATGAATTCGATTATTATACATGAATCGTTGCTGATGCATAAGTTCATAGATTACTTGTAGATTCTTTAACTGCCGTGCACTCAAAGGAAGTTCTCCATTATGCATAGATACAAGATTCTCAATAATACGCAGGTTTCATTCAATATAACGCAGTTGCTGGCCTACAGCCTTGCGGGTTTACTTGTGCGATGACTTCCTCTGCTTTGCAACAGCTAAATAGCGTTTTCTAGCCTTTTGGCGGTATATTCTTAGGTTTCTTAATATTGCCTCGAAGTGGTGCGTGCAAAGTATCAATAATTTCCTCCATTTTCTCATGGGCTTCATTGAGTAGTGATAAATCGTTTGGATAGTGAATATCTGCTGGTGTAAACGTTGCATCTAAAATCAAATTCCCATGATTGGTGCACTTTTCAGATGCATCGGCAATAGGCTTGCCTGAAGGTCTTGCCAAACCATCAGGATGGTTGTTGTCATCATCTTTTGACTCCGTTTCTTGAGGTACTGGCTTTGAGAGCATCATCTCTGCCTTGCATATAAGTGCATTGACCTCTGAAACAATCTCTAACCCAAGACGCTTTCTAAAACGAACTATGAGCGATGAATCAAACGGAGCATTATATTAATATTCAGAAAAACCGATAAAGTACTGCAAATATGGGTTTTCTGTGATTTGTTCTACCGTTTCAATATCCGACCAGCCGTATTTTCCCTTTATGATAAGGGAACCTAATGCTACACGAACTGGTTTGGCAGGCATACCATAGTCACCAAACAAGGTTGCATATTTTTTTTCAATGGCATCCCATGGAATAAGGGAGGCCATTTTAACCTAGCGGTTATCCTTGCGGAGTTCAGCTCCAAAAGGTAAAAAGAAGTCATCAACAAAAGTAATTTGTTCTTTATCGGTTTTACGGTACATTTTTGTCTCTCCTTGTGCACGGTTTTTATCGTATTTTTACTGTTTTCCATGCACTATTATATCAAAAAATCACCGTAAAACCCAGTGTTTTTAAAGATTTTAGAATTATTCAGTAAGTCCTAGATAGTAACTTGTAAACTTATATTTCACTCTATATAGATTTTAATCAACATTAAACAATCTATTTATGGCTTTGTATAGCTCTTTCCCAAGTCTCAATTAAGGTACAAACGTTTTTATCCCATGAATAGTTATTGAAAACAAATGCTTGCCCTCTGTCTAAGAACTGCTGTCTAATATCCTCATTTTCGATTAATTTTTTAATTCCTGTAATTATATCATCTTTTGTTTTAGCGATATAAACTTCATTGGTTGTAATGTTCGGAAATCCTTGAATTGCTAAAGGCGTAGCAACAATAGGTAATCCACAAGCTAAAGCTTCTAATATCTTATTTTGCATTCCTGTACCAGAGTTTAATATGTAAACACCAAGAGTGGCCTTGCTGATAAATTCATAGATATCTTCGACGAATCCGGTAACTATAATATTATTAATATTATGAATTTTCTTTATTTTGTCTATCGGATCTTTTCCAACAATATATAATTTATATTCTGGATATAAATTATATATTGTTGGCCATATTTCATTAACAAAATATAAAACACCCTCAACATTAGGGAAATACTGCATATTCCCATGAAATATTAGAGCTTTTTCTTTCTTAATATTTTTATAGTTTTCAAAATGCTCTCTTGTCATATTTACGCCATTAGGATTAACTACAATATTATTAAAATTTTTTAAATATGCTTTTTCTTTTTCTGAAACCAATAATACTTTATCATAATTAGCTAATACTTTTTTCTCATACTTTTTTAACAAATTACTTTCAATGTTAAATATAAACTTTTTTAATAGAAATTTCTCTTTTTGACCTCTTCTATTCATATTCAATGAAAGAGCATCTATCATATCAACAACCTTGGGCACATGGATATTCATAAAATATTCTGCTAACCTCACATATTGAATATGAATTACGTCAGGCTTTACTTCCTGATAGATTTTTAATAGTCTATTCTTAATTAAACTATCTGTAAACATATTAACCTGTATAGGCTTACGGTTATAAATTGTTTTAAACGTGTTGAAGATCATTTTAACTTTGTTAATATTAAGAAAGAATATGTCCTTGCAGTATTTACTTAATTCTTTTCTAATAGTTTCTTCCTCTTTCCAATCAGTTATAAAAGTAACTAAGTATATTTCATGATTACGCATATGAGAGTTCCTAATTTGTTCGTTAGCAATCAATTGATCTCCTTTATAAGGTGGAAAAGGCGGCCTTAGTGTAATATACATTACCTTCATTCAATACGTCCCCTTTATTTAAATTAGCTATCTTTCAGCCTATTAAAAATATATTAAACATGTCAAATTATAATTGAAACTTGATTGTAATTATACTATTATAAAATTTAATAAAACCTAATTAAATAAACATACCGTTAAGCCATGTTAAAAGTTTCTAATCTAAACTTCCTATAATACCCAGAAATTATTCCAATCACAAACCAAAAATATGGGTAGCCGATTAAGGAAATAGAAAAAGAGCAAACTATTGACATTCCTACAATTACTAAAAATAGTTTGCTGTCAACTAATGATGCACACTTTATCTTTTTAATAAAACTCAAAATCTTTAAATAGAACTTTATAAAAAATAATGACCCTATTATACCAGACGCCACTAATACCTCAAGAAAAGTAGACTTAATATCTGCAAAACGGGGCGAGTCTTTCTGACCCCAGTCCCTAATTAAGCCAATATTCAAATACTGTTTGTTAATAAAGTCTTTATAATAGTAACCTGCATTTCTAAAACCTATTCCTAAAATAGGATACTCCCTAAAAATATTATAAGCAACTTCATATGATGCTGTCCTAGTTATAGCAGACTCATCAGCATTATTTATTGATTTTGTTAATCTATGGGTAAAATAGTCTATATCATTTTTTGATATAGGCGTCACACCAGAGAAATATAATATAACACCCACAAACGCTATAAAGATAAGGCCTTGAAATAACCTACTAAAATACTTTAACTTTAAATTTAAAACTAGTACAATTGAACATAATCCGAATAATAGGATTACGCCTAAAATAGACTTAGTATAGAATACAAGTAATAGTTGTATAGTTAACAAAATACCATACCCAATTTTATTCTTGCTCTCTTGAAGACAATATAATGTTATTGGAATAATAAAAACCACTAAATCGATTGCTGCATGTGAAGGTTCTGTTGTTAATAAATGTATACGATAATATCCATCTGGGTATTGGGTAGAAACAAAAAAACTTCTTATTTGATTAATAAACCTACTATTTTTTGTAATTATTTGAAAAACCCCAATTATAAGAGATGGCCCAAAGCTTAGTAATATATAATGTAATGAACTCTTTAAACCAATTAATCTTATAGCTCTTGAACCAATATAATATGAAGCAAGGGATATAAAAGAATAGATGAAAAACTGTATATATCTTACCAATGGTGATGTTTGCTTCTGTGCTAACATATATTCGTAGTTCCACCCTAACATTACCAATGATATAAAGTGAAATACAATAAACATTGTTAACACTTGCTTATCTAACTTATTTATATGGTGCGTAGATGGCTGCATGGACTCTTGTGCAATTTTAAAAGTAATATATATTAATATGGGTAATACAACTAACGGTTTTAGAGTACCTGACTGTATAAATGGGAAGTTATTATACGGTAAAGCAAAAATAAATAAAATAATAATTATTCTTTCAAAATAATAGTTCATCACTATTCTCGCTCCATTATTGTTCTTATAAACTGTACAAAAGTTTTTTCAAGATTAATAATATTTTTTTCTTCTAGGACTTTTGGCTTTAAAAAAGGGTCATAAATATCCCCTTCAAATGAATTATTATATACCTTTACATATGCAGATAAATTTTTTTGGTATAGCTCATCTTTCGGGAGCTTCTCTCTGTTGCTTAACTCCTGTTTTATTTCTTTCACATTATTTACTTTTGTTACATAAGGAAAAATATTGTAGTATACATCTGAAAAGACAAATGAATGTATTCCATATAAAGATGCTTCAAAAGATATTGTCCCTGCAATTGTAAACACTACATCAATATTCTTAATAAATGTGTTTGTTGATTCAAAAGGGTCTAACAGAATACTATTAGGAATATTCCTAAATTGTAAAAGCTCATGGACTGCTCTCGAGCCAATCCCATTTGGATGCTCCTTAATAAGTAATAAGTAGTCTGAAGGCAGATTCTTAGAAATGTTTCTAGCCAATTCCAATTGATTACTAAATTCAGGAGCTACTGTATCGGGAGTAGCTTCGGGCTGAACATGTAAAGCCAGCAAAGCAAGCTTTTTATTAGGATATTTGTCTTTTATGTCTTTAAAATTAACAAAAAGACTTGTCTTAATAGCATTAATCTGACTTCTAATCGCATATTTTTTTAAAATCTTTAGTTTTAATTGTAAAGCATATCTATAGTCTTCTTTATTATAGGTGAACAATAAATTCTTTGATCTTTTTACAAAATTCGGGGGTAACTTGGACTTTAAAAAGCTAGCTTGATTATTAATATTTATTTGCATCCTATCTTTCATAAAGCCTTCTACTACTTCATTGACTTCATTACCTGACTCTATATTTTTAATAAATGAATTATCGTTATATGAATTTAAAAAGCACAATCTTCCAGGTATTACAGAAGTATTTAGCGGGTTATAATAATGTTTACCTAAATACTGCATTAAATAGTAACTAATGTACTCAACAGCCCAAGTTATTTCACCAAATATAATATCAATATCCTCTTGTTCTATAACTTTCTTCAGGTTATAAGTAAATGATGTTAGAAAATTAGCTGCTTTTACTGCATTCCATTCGCTTAACACCCTATCAAGCATAATTGCTTTATTTAGGGAAAATGCATCAAACTTATACTCCAAATTTCGAATTACTTCCTCACCACTTTGATGTCTTTGGTGATCATTTATATTAGTATATAAAGATTTAACCCCAAACCTCTTTTCATAAAACTGTGCTTTTTTGTAGGAAAGACAGATAATATATACTTCCATATCATGTCTTTCTTGTAGTCTTTGAGCTAGTCTACAAAAAAGTAACCCAAGATTACCATTATCAAAAAATGCTACTTTCATTAAAATTTCTTCCTTTACTTATGTTAGTATTTTTCAATATTTTCCCCTAAGGGTTCTTTGTCCTTATGTGAATGTCACCAACTTGTCCATCCACCATCAACTACTAAAGTATGCCCTGTAATATAGGAAGCTGCATCAGAAAGTAAAAAAAGAACTGATGAAGCAATTTCATTTGGACTACCCATCCTACCTAATGGTGTGAGTTTGTTATATTTTTTCACAAACTTCTCATTTTGACCATCATAGATTCCACCAGGAGCTACTGCATTCACTCTTATATTATATCTTCCATAATAAGCTGCTAAATAACGAGTTAAATTGACAATTCCACCTTTTATTGCAGAGTATGCTGCCGGCATAGTCATTTCTGTCCCTTCATATATTGAAAAATTTGGACCCACTATACCATAAATAGACGCAAAATTTACAATAACACCGTTTTTTTGCTGTTTCATTTGTTCTGCAACTTTCTGGCAGCATATAAAGTATCCATTTAGGTGCATGTCAACATTCTTTCTCCATGATTCAAACGATATATTTTCAAATTTTGTGCTCCAATCTTTTGTCCTAGGATATGCATTATTTACCCAGCCATCTATAGCACCATATTCATTTACAATTTGATTTACAGTATTTATTACAGATTCTTCACTAGTTATGTCCAATCCTAATGCTGTTGCATTATATCCTTCTTGTCGAATATCTACTGCTAATTTCTCTGCTTTTTCTTTGTCTACTTCTGCAATAATAACATGCGCACCATATTCTGAAAAAACTTTACACATTCTGCTCCCAAGCAGGCCTGCACCGCCTGTTACTACTACATTTTTACTATCCAACCTAAAAAGAGAATCCCCCATTTTATTCACCTACTTTATACATTATCGGTTAGCTATTTCTCAAAATGCTTTCTTGTTTCTTCATACTCTGCCCACTGTCCTATATCAAACCATTGGTTATCAAGTATAGGGTATACTCCTATCTTTTTATTTTGCTTTAAAAGTTCTTCTATCAATTGGGTAATATCTTTTCTCTTATTTTCAGATAGATATTCAATAATCTCTGGCTCTGCTACATATACACCAGTATTTATAACATGATTATACTCGGGTTTTTCTTCTATCTCTATTAATTCACCTTTATTATTTGTCTTTAACACTCCATATGGAATAACAGAATTCTTGATACATCCTACTATTGTTAATACATTTTGTTTCTCTTTATGATAATTATATACCTTTTCCAAGTCTTCTTCCACAATAATATCACAATTTGTTATAAAGAAAGTACTAGATATATCTTCCTTTGCTAAACACAAACTGCCAATGGTACCCATAGGAAACTCTTCTTTAATGTATTTTATTGACTCATATTTATTATAAATTGCAGGATCTGCAAAATAGGCTTTAATCATATCTCCTTTATAATTAATTGAAATTATAAATTTATTAAAACCAAATTTATTAAATTGATCCATAATCCGCTCTAATATTGGATATTCCCCTATAGGTATTAAAGGTTTAGGCAGAATTTTTGTAAACGGTTCTAATCGAGTACCAAAACCACCTGCTAAGATGAAAATCGGTATATCCTTTTTGGTACATACTTTACTCTTTTCTTTTTGAAATATATCTGTCCAGTAGATAATATCAGTTACTTTTTTATCATTATCTATAACAGGGATAGACTCTAAATGGTATTCCAGCAAAATAGATTCTATTTTTTCTCGGTGACCTGATTCCATTTCTAAAATAACTTTAGGATTGGTATGCATTATCAAACTAACGCTATTCTCCAAGTCTATTCCTTTTAGAATTCCTCTTCTAATGTCACCATCACTTAACGACCCAACTAATTCATCGTTTTCATCAACTACATAAAGGTTTTTTTGCGCAGTTTCATTTAGACGTTTCATAGCATTACTAATTGAATCATTACAATATATAAGAAACTTTTTAACATCTTTCTTAATTTTCATATAAACATCCCTACCTATTTAAAGTTAAAACAATATTTTAATACTGCTTTAACTGCATTTTACTTCTGTAAATTTCCCATCATGAATTCTACAAACCTGAAATCTAATTCACTATCAATATCTATAGAGCGTTCTTGTGGCATAATATAAATACCTGCTTTTTCTGCATGAATCGTATTTGTTTTTAATAAAAATTCTTTTCTATATACGTATATAGAAGCATTTAATTCGTATACCTTAGGTGCAGTTTGTCTAGATAATACAGGCTTTTCTGGCTTTTTGCATAATCTCGGTATTCCATCAGAATCTATCTCAACCATATTAAAATATGGACTTTTTCTGGCTTCACAAACACTATAAACAATATCCAGTTGTTCAGTAACAAGCTTTTGATATGCATTTTCAATATCTTCAGTTGTCCTTAGAGGTGATGTTACATCTAGATCAATTACAACATCATAAAATTCACCTAATTGTTCCATATAATTTACTGCATGCTTTATTACATCTATTTTTCCCGCGTTATCCGTAGCAAGCTCCATAGGTCTAATAAAGGGAACAATTGCTCCATGCTGCAAGCTTATTCTTTTTATTAATTCCGAATCTGTAGATACAATAATATCACTAAATTTTCCCCATTTTTTTGCCATTTCAATTGTATAAGCTATTAAAGGCTTACCTAATAGTTCTCTCACATTTTTATTTTTTACTCCCTTTGACCCGCCTCTAGCACAAATTGTACAAAGAATTTTCATATAATATCCTTCCCTTGTTTAATATTTAATGCATATTCCAATACTTTCAAGCCCTCTAAAATATTATTTTGAGTCTCTTTTTTATGAATGACAGACTCAATAAAATATTTCATTTGTCTCTCATACATATGATTTCTATCAATTTGGTAATTTTTAACCTCACAGTGGTCATCTGCATAATAAATTGTAAATTGACTTTTAATTAGGTCGAGTAATATACTGCCATATTCAAAATTGGCAGCTATTTTTCTTTCCGGTATACGCCTATAATAATTTAATGATATAGTCCCCATACACTGGTTTGCAGTCTGTAAAATAATCTTAGCGATATCTTCTGTATTAATTTTTAAATCACTTATTTTCCCTACAAAACTTTTAGACTTAGTAAATTCCCCAAAAAGCCAATAAGCATAATCAATTTCATGTATTAAATCTAAAACTACTCCTCCTCCGAGTTCTTCTTTCGCACTATAACTTTGTGTATAATCTTGCCATGGCCTCCAGTCTGGTAAATAAGAACCTACCGATATGTCAAAATCATATACTCTTCCTAACTTATTTGTTTGTATAAGATTTCTTAGATCAATTAACGCATCATGATACCTTAAGTTACATCCCATAAGAGTAATTAGTTTTTTATCTTTTACTAAATTTATTAATTTATCGATATTTTCTAATGTATTAGATAAAGGTTTTTCTATAAATAAATGAATACCTTTTTCTGCACATTTAATGGCTGTTTCTACATGATAAGATGTAGGGTTAGAGATTATTGCGCAATTCGGTTTTTCTAAAAGAGCATCTTCTAAACAATAAAAATATTTTATATCTTCTGCATACTGCTTGTTAGCTTTATTTAAATTTGTTTTATAACTTATAAATTCAAGGCTGTATTTTTGTTTATATTTTCGTAAACAATTATAATGTCTACCACCAATAGAACCCATTCCTATAAAAAGAATTTTCATAGTTACAACCTTTCTATTGAAAATCTCCAATTTGTAAAATATAATCGCTGGGTAAATTTCTAGTTGCTTTCTTGTTAAGAATCATCTCTAGATATTTAGCTTCTAAACCTGTTCCTGGTCGCTTTAAAGCAAGCATTTCATGAGTAATTGTTTCACCTTTTTCAATGCTTCGGCAGGTTACTATACTCTTTCTTACTACTTCTCTTGTGCTTAATTCTTGCCTGCTTGGCTTTTTAACTCCGTCTCCCAAAGCAATTTCAATATTCCTGATTGCTTGTACAAGTTTTTTTAATTCTAAAGGCTCTAAAGATGCTTTATGGTCTGGACCCTCCATATTTTTATCTAGTGTAAAATGTTTTTCTATAACTTCTGCACCTAACGCTACAGCAGCAATTGAAACTTCTGTACCCAAAGTATGGTCAGAATAACCTACCTTCACTTTAAATGCATCTTTTAAAGTTAACATAGCTTTTAAATTAACATCACTTATTTCTGCAGGATAATTAGAAGTACAGTGTAACAATGTTACTTGATAATTTCCTTCTTCATAAATCCATTTTAGAGCTTCTTCTACTTCCCCTAATGTCGACATCCCTGTAGATAAAATAATAGTTTTTTGTTTTTTGGCTATATATTTTAAAAATGGTTTGTTTGTAATTTCTCCGGAAGGAATTTTAAATAATTTTATACCTAAATCATATAACATATCTACAGACTCTTCATCAAAAGGAGTAGATAAAAATAATATATTTTTACTATTACAATACTTAATTAACTCCTTATGATTTTCGTAACTCAATTCCAATTTTTTTAACATATCATATTGCGAATCATTATTTCCTGTGTTCTTTATCTGGTATTCAGCTTTTTGTGCAGACTTTATAACCAGATTATCTGCCTTAAAAGTTTGAAACTTTATGGCATCACACCCTGCTTCACAAGCTATATCAATTAAGCTTTTTGCTAATTCAATGTTACCATTATGGTTTACTCCTGCCTCAGCAATAATAAAAGTAGGCATTTAAACTCACCTTTTCCTAATAATTTTTGCAGGAACTCCCACTGCTATTGAATTTGGAGGAATATCGGTTGTCACTACACTTCCTGCTCCGATAATACTGTTTTGACCTATATGAATTCCTTGTATAATGTTAGCCCCTACCCCTATCATACAGTTATCATCAATAGAAACTTGTCCACAAATCTTTGCTCCTGGAGCTATATGAATATTATTTCCTATACTACATTCATGTTCAATAATACTTCCCGTATTAATAATGCAATTATTTCCAATTTTCACTTCTGTGTTAATAATAACTCCAGCTAAGATTGCATTGCCTTGTCCTAAAACTATATGTTTTGAAAGAATACTCGTTCCATGAATTACATTTATACATTCAAAGCCTATATCCTTAACAAGGTTATATAAATATGCTCTAGGGCGATAGTTGCCTATCATTCCAATAGATATAAATATTTTTCTTAGTCCATTATCATATAATTCTTGAAGAACATCGTCGGTTCCTATAACTGGAATACCCAATATCTTTTGATGCTTCTTTGACTCATCTTTTTCAGTAATTCCAATAATCGTAAATTCATTGTGATAATTTTGTATAGTTTCAATAATTACTTTTGCATGACCGCCAGCACCAAGAAGTAAAACATCACTTTGTGCATTGTACTTTTTATTCATATACTAGCCTCTTATACTTAAGTTTTGTTAAATCTACATTTTCTAATATCTTTACTATCTTTTGAGAAGTATACCCATCTCCATATATATTGGATACTTTCAATACTTTTTGTTTAAATTCTTTACTAGTTGCTATTTGAATTCCCTGTAATATTTCATTCACATTACACCTTACATTAATAACATTTCCACTTTGTAGTCTTCCTTTTTGTCTAATACCTATATTGACTACAGGTAATCCAAAAGAAGCTGCTTCAATAATCCCAGAAGAGGAATTACCTAACATTAAAGTACAATATTTTTGACATGACAAATACTTCCTTTGACCTAAACTATCAAAATAGTGTATGTTAAGATAATTTTTTGAAGCTTCTTTAACTTTTTTGTTTATAATAGCTCCTGATGGGTCTGAATTTGCACCTGTAAAGATCACTTGCATCTCACTTTTGATTAAGGCTTGTAAAATGCTATCAATGTATTCTTCTGTTTTGTCCTGTTCTAATGTAACAGAATGAAAAGTAGCCAAAATAACATCTTTACTAAAATCCACATTAAGGTCTTTTTCTAATTCTTGTTTAGACATATATTGATTATGATGGATCCATTCCAAACCGGGAGCACCCACACAAAAGACTCTCCAAGCTTCTTCTCCCATCTTCCTAATATTTTGTGCATAAATCTCGGTCGAAGCAAAATGCAAATGGCTTAATTTTGTGATAGCATGACGAATTTGTTCATCAATAGCTCCTTCTGTTATCTCTCCACCATGAATATGTGCAATAGGAATATTAAAAGGTATTGCGGCACTAGCTGCTGCTAAAATTTCATAACGATCTCCTAATACTAGTAAAATATCTGGTTTAAGCTCTTCATAACTTTCTGCAAAGCCTATTATCCCAAGTCCCATTGATTTTGATATTGCCACTGGAGTATCGTTGGAGATAAGTATGTCCACCTTTTTATCTATATGGAAACCATCTTGTTCAATAAATTTATACGTATTCCCAAATTGTGGAGCTAAATGCATTCCTGTAACGATTAATTGTAGTTTTAAATTTGATGATTTTTGAATCGACCTCATTGTCCAATACAACAATCCATATTCAGCTCTTGTTCCCGTTATTACAGCTATTTTCCTTTTCATATACCCATCCTTGTATACATTTACATACTATTTTTATTTCATCTACTGTTAATCCTACTGAACTAGGCAAATTAATACCTTTTTTAGTAATTTGATTTGTTACATCCATAGAGCCTTTTTTATTGCCTATATAAGGTGGCATCGTGTGTATAGATTCAAAAAAAGGTCTACTCATAATTCCGTGATCTTTTAACTTTTGAATTAAAGCATCTCTACTTAGCCCATATGATTCATTTACTAGAATACAATATAACCATTGTACATGCTTAACATTTTCTTTTTGAGTCGGTAATTGAATACCTTGAATATCTCTTAACAAATTATTGTATAAAGCTGCATGTTGAAGCTTTTTTTCAATATATTCATCTATTCTTTCTAGTTGAGCTACCCCCATAGCAGCTAAAATATTAGGCATCCTATAATTGTATCCTACTTCTTCATGATAAAATCCACCATTTGCAAGAATTGTTTTTGTTTGATTAGAAAGATATTTCGCTCTTTCTCCCCATTCTTTATTGTTAGTTATCAACATACCTCCAGCTCCAGTCGTAATCAGCTTATTGCCATTAAAGCTAAACGCTCCAACATGCCCTAACGTCCCTGCTTTATGCCAGGTTCCATCTTTGAGCCTATACTCTGCTCCTAATGCTTCTGTGGCATCTTCTATAACATAAAGACGGTATTTTTGGGCAATTTGCATAAGTGGTTCCATATCCACCATGTTCCCATAGAGATGTACTGGGATAATTGCTTTTGTTCTTTCTGTGATTAGTTCCTCTACCTTATTAACATCCATCACCCATGTATCCGGAGTAATATCTACAAATACAGGTTCAGCACCCACATATTTAATAGGATTTACACTTGCGATAAATGTCATTGAAGGAACAATAACTTCATCTCCACGGCTAATCCCTAAAGTTTGTAATGCTAGTGTTATTGCTGCTGTCCCATTCATAGTCACTACGGCTGCTTTTGATTGTATATAAGCTCTAAACTTTTCTTCAAATAAATCTACATAACTGCCTACAGAAGATACCCAATTTGTATCTAAACATTCTTTTATATATCTCCATTCATTCCCTGAAATTTCTGGCACACATAATGGTATCATATTTACACCTTCTAAACGTTATATATATCTGTTTTATAGTACCTTAAGTTGTTTTTAATCCATTCAATTGTTTCCGTCAAGCCTTCATCCAAAGTATATTTAGGTTTCCACCCTGCAATCTCAAAAGCTTTTCTATTATTTGCGCACAGTCTATTGACTTCACTCCGTTCAGGTCTAATTCTGTGCTCATCACAAATAATTTCAACATTTCTTCCTATTAAATTTATTATTTTTTGTGCTAAATCTCCAATAGATATTTCCTTTCCCGTTCCTATATTTGTGACAGTTCCCACTGCTTTTTCACTTTCTGCAACTTTTACAAATCCTTCCACAGTATCTTTTACATAGTTAAGATCACGCGTCGGAGTTAAAGATCCTAATTTTATTTGTTTCTTACCATCTAATATTTGTGAAATAATTGTAGGAATTACTGCTCTTGCAGATTGCCGTGGGCCATAGGTATTAAATGGACGAATAATAGCAACAGGGACATTAAACGACCTGTAATAACTCTCTGCTATCACATCAGCTCCAATTTTACTTGCTGCATAAGGAGATTGACCCTGCAAAGGATGTTTTTCATCAATCGGAACGTACTGTGCAGTTCCGTATGTTTCACTAGTAGATGTATGAACAATTTTTTCAACACCATGTTCTCTACATGCCTGTAATACATTAAGAGTCCCTTTTATGTTTGTATCCACATAGGAAGAAGGAGCATAATACGAATATGGTATTGCAATCAAAGCAGCTAAATGAAATATCACATCTATACCTTTCACCGCTTCCTTCATACAGTTTTCGTCACGTACATCTCCAGTAAATACTTTAATTTGTTTTTTTACTTCTGAATCAAATGTATCAATCCATCCCCAACTGTTAAATGAATTATATAAAACAAAAGCTGTTACATCTGCACCTAATTCTACTAATCTTTCTGTCAAATGACTCCCAATAAAACCTTCTGAACCTGTTATTAGGACTTTTTTTCTTTTCCAATACATTTTCTATCCCCTTTTTTGTTATCTTGTTTCACTTATTAAATAAAAGGCTTTCTATTTTATAGAGTCGAACTATATAACTTACTCTTGTAAGTATATATTAATCTCGGATATTTCTATATATCCAGCTTCTTTATCTTTATGGTCCAATCTCACGTACTGTTGACTGTTATCTAAATCTTTAGTAGTGATGAAATCAAATGTATACATCTTATAAATGTTCTCCAAAGCAAGTGACTGAACTTTTAACTGCGTTGTTGTACCTTTAGTACTAAATATATAGATATCAAAAGCTTTTTGATTATTTAGTTCGGCTTTTAATTTTATTTCTAAAATATACTTCTTTTCAGGCTGTAAGGTAAACCTTCTCGTTATTATTCCGCCTCTATTTAATCCTGAATTTTCAAATCTTAGTGTCCCTTGATCTGTAATTTTACTTTTCATCTCAGAACCCTTAGGTTTCCACATATGCCAGGTGTCTGGTAAATTATCATTGTTCACATCTATATTAATACTAGAATGAAATACTAAACGATTAAATTTCTTTATAGCCTCGGGATCTTTATAATTCCTTAGCAGCCAGTCCGATTTTTCTATATACTCCATCGTTTCCGGCGTAAGGGATATAGGCTTCAATATCTTCTTATTTATCTCCTTCATCACCACAGGAATA
>NZ_JBSQOT010000038.1:0-15406 GCF_055117995.1 Deferrivibrio sp.
GTATTTTGTTTTGGAATTTTGCTTTCTATGCTTATAAAGACAAATATTGGTTTTCAAATAGACTTGTTGGTAATTGTAAGTTTTTTTGTAGCTTTGGGATTTTTGTTTGCCAAAAGACTTGATGTGACTTTGGGTCTGATAATAGCTTTGATACTTTTGCTCTTAATTGTTTATGTAAGAGGTGCTTGATATGATGAATTCAGTTGATACTAAAACATTACAGGTACAAATAGTCAATGAGCTTGGACTTCACGCACGAGCTGCTGCAAGTTTTGTGAGAGTTGCAAGTCAATATAATTGTGATATTAAGGTTGAAAAAGATGGTGTGCAGGTGAATGGAAAAAGTATAATGGGCGTTATGATGCTTGCGGCACCAAAGGGTTCTTTTATCACTATTTATGCAAGCGGAGAATCGGCTGACAATGCCCTTGCGGCGCTTAAAAACCTTGTAGATAACAAATTTGGTGAAGAAAGATGATAACGTTAAACGGTATAAAAGTATCGGAAGGGGTGGTAATTGGCAGAGCCTATGTTTTTGACAAGCGGACTGTAAATATAAAGAAAAGAAATATTTTGCCCAACGATGTTGAATATGAAATAACAAAATTAAGAAATGCAGTCAATGAGACTGAAAAATATATGATTGCTGTCAAAGAGATGTCAGAACAAGATTTTTCAAGCTCACACCAATTTATTTTTGATGTATATTTAATGCTTTTAAAGGATGAAATGCTTATCGGGGAGACAGAAAAATTTATCAGAGAAAATCTTGTAAATGCTGAATACGCTTTAAGTGTTGTCTCAGGCAATCTGGTTAAATTATTTGGAAGATCAAAAGATGAATATTTAAAAGAAAGAAAGAATGACATAAAGCACATAGCAAAAAAACTGCTCAACTTTATGATTGATAAGGGTTATGAATATTCTTGCGATTTGAAAAGAGATTTGATTGTTGTTGCACACGATTTGTCCCCTTACGAAGCTGCACATCTATACAAGCAAAATGTCAAGGGTTTTGCACTTGATAAGGGGAGCAAAGTGTCCCATACATCAATAATTTTGAGGGCTCTTGGTGTGCCTGCAGTTGTTGGAATAGAAAATGCAACTTACAGCATTACGGATGGAGATACAGTTATAATCGATGGTATTAATGGCAAGGTAATTGTGGAGCCTGATGAAGATACTCTTACTGAATACAAAAAGAAAGAAAAACAATATCTTAAATTTGTAAGTGAGCTAAATAAACTTAAAGAAAATGAAGTTTATACAAGTGACGGTGCACATATAAACCTTTTTGCAAATGTGGAAATAAATGATGAAATTGCTGTTGCAAATGAATATAATTCGTGTGGAATTGGTCTTTACAGAACAGAGTTTTTTTATCTTGAAAAAGGTGATGTGCCTGAAGATGAGCAGTTTGAGATTTTGAAAGAAGCTATTAGCTTAAATAATGGTAAACCGCTCGTAGTAAGGACATTTGATCTGGGTGGTGAAAAGCTTTCCAACTTGCTTCCACATCCTGATGAGAGCAATCCCGCGATGGGTCTGAGGGCAATAAGATATTCTTTGAGATTCAGGGATTTTTTTAAAAAGCAAATAAGGGCTATTTTAAGAGCATCTGCATTCGGGGATATAAGAATAATGTTTCCTATGATTTCAGGTATCGAAGAGATAGACAAGGCAAAAATGCTCATTAATGAATGTAAATCTGAGCTTAAAGAAGCGGGAAAAGAATTTAATGAGAATATTAAAATTGGCATAATGGTTGAATTACCTTCCATTGCACTTATTTGTGATCTGGCAGCTCAGGAAGTTGACTTTTTTAGTGTCGGGACAAATGATTTGATTCAGTATACCCTTGGTATCGACAGAAATAATGAATATGTTGCTTACCTTTACAGACCTTCACACCCTGCTGTTTTAAGTCTTCTTAAAAGTATAATAGATAGTGCAAATAAATTTAGTATTGATGCAACAGTATGCGGGGAGATGGCTGGTGATCCTATTTATATTCCAATATTAATTGGACTGGGGTATAAAAATTTAAGTATGAGCCCGTCACAGCTACTGAAAGCTAAGCTATTAATAAGTCAAATAAATACTGAAGAGTGCAAAAAACTGGTTGAGGAAATGGCTGTTTGCAAATATGCAAGGGTCGCTGAAGAGAAACTTGCAGATTTTGTAAAAAAATTTGCCGGGAACATGCTCTTTAATTAAATGACTGATATTATGAAATGGTCATTGCTTTTGTTGTTAATCCTGACAGTAAGTTGTACTTATAAACCTGATTTTGTTGAAGATGTATCTAAAACGCCAAGATTACTTGATATTGTAAATAAAGATAACATTGAGATTGATTCTCCAGATAATTTTAAAAAAGAATTTCCAAAAAGTAAACTAATGCTTGATTATATAGTTCATTTCAAAAGAGCTCCTTATAAAAAGATAATATCTGAAGAGGTAAAAGATTTTGACTATAACAATGGACTTCTGACAGTTTTAAAGCCTGACAAAATATTGACAAATCTTTCCGGCTGCAGAGAGATATTGGTAAATAATCAATTTGAGAACATACATTTGAAAGGAAATTTGCTTTCGGTAGAAAATAATAATTTATATGAGATTTATGATGTTTATAAATGTGGCAAAATATTTTCAATTAAAAAAGGTCAGGATAATTTGATTTTTGATGGTGATAAGATTTTACGCTATGAAAACAGATATTTTGAGGTTTTAAACCTTGATAAGTCCATTCGACTTTCAGGCAATCTCTTTAAGAAAATTGTTAATGCACATATTTATTCTGGCAAGCTTTATCTGATTGATGCAGAAAATAATTTAGTGATAGTTGATGTTGAGTCCAGGAAAATGTTCCCTCCGACAAAAGTTCTTGCGGAGCAAATTCTTTTTGATGACGACATAATGTATCTGTTAGAAGAGAAAAAGCTGACCAGGATTAATATTGATAATATGAGTATGGTAGGTGAGATATCTAAAAGTGGTTATATAGTAACAGAAAATAAAGTTATACTTTTTGATAATAATACTTCTGAATTTCTCAATAATGAATATAAGTTAAGAAAAATCGTACATAATAAGGAATCCTATTTTATTCTGTCAAACGATATATTGTATATTTATGAGCCCTCAAGAGAAATTTACTATAAAGAGATTATACTGAAAAAATTTGATCCACAGGGGTGTAAATACGGCAAAATATACAGGTTTACTGATATTAACCAGGAAACAAGGTTTATAGATTTTGAAAAATATTCACTCATAAATATGTCGGATAATTTTACCTGCGAAGATGTGTTAGATTTTAGAAATGGAGTATTTTATCATAAGAATAAAACAGCGGCCTTTAAGATAGCCGATATCGTCAACAGTAGTGACAATTACATTATGCTGGAAAGGAAAATAGATGACAATAATACATATTTTTATTTTGAAATTAAGTAAACAGTTTAAAATCTTACATTCGGTTTTGAAATTGTACCCGTTATTCTCGGTTTCAGTTTCAAATTATCTTTGCCAATTTCTGCTATCAGATTAAGTCTGCTAAAAAGTAAGTTGTTGATATTTAATAAAATAGAACCTTTTACAACAAATGGTGGATTAGATTTGGATTCTACTGTTTCAATTTGAAGATTATTATTTTTTAGCTCAAACTTTAATACATAATTTTCTGCGCTGAAGTTTTTATTCATGGCTGAAGCCGACAAATCTTTCAGCTTTAATTGGCCAGTAAGATTTAAATCTTTAATATTAAAAACACCATCAACATTAAGACTGCCACTATTAACAACGTAGCCTTTATCGAGGAATGAATTTAGCTTTGACGCGTCCCCTTCAGCAGAAAAAGTAATTTTATTTTTTGTTGCACTCCCAAGCAGTTTGATGCCCGAAATCTCACCATAAAAATCAATTTTTTGCATTATCAGATTTGCCAGGCTGTGCTTGATTGTCATATCCCCTATTTTGTAGCCGTATATGTTAATGTTTCTAATTGTGGATTTGTTAAAGTTTCCCAATATTTCAGAATATGTTACCTGCCTTGCATAGTTGTCAATCACATACGATAAAACTGTTTGATAAGGGAAAAAAATAATCAGTGACAAAACAAACAATAGCAAAAAGTATATTAAAGTCAGAATTTTTTTCATTTTGTTTTCACTATTTCCAGAATTAAATCTGCATATTCTTCGTTATCAAATCGTCTTGACTGTGACAACTGTGTTATCTTGGTGTTGGAATATTTATCAATTTCCCCTATTACACTTATTATCTGATTCAGGTTCATATTTTCAAGCCTCAATATTACAGATTCAAAAGAGGTTGAAGTGTTTTGAGGTTTTAATGAAGCCATTTTATCCGCCAGGTTAAGCCTTGAGAGTGTATCCTGTATAAATACCATAAGGCTTTCTTCGAGTATATAAGATTTAATATTTGTTTGCTGGAAAAGTGAGTAAACTTTTGAGTATTTTTCTGTCAGTACACTGATTTCAGACTTTTTTTCATTGTATTTGTTGTCAAAATATAGTTTTGACCAATACAATATCGTAAAAGATATTCCAATAAATATAAGTAGCTGGTAAACTTTATTTTTGTCAAATTCAATTTTTTTCATTTGACACCTTTAAACTATACTGAAGAAAGTCTTTGTCTATTTTTGTATTCAGTATTTCTACCACGCTGTAGTACCTGGATAAATTGTTTTTTATTACATCAAGCGATTTAAAATCGGATGTTTTGCCTGATATTTTAAAACTGTTGTCGTTAAAGTTTAGGGTGTCAATTGTATCAGTGTTTGCAAATGATTGGGAAATGTAATAGTAGTTATCAAGAATATATAGTGATTTGGGTAAATTTCTCTGAGCCTTAAACAATAGTTTTCCGTAAGGGTCGACTTTGTCATTTATTCCGGCTTTTTTATAAATTTCATTTATTTTTGAGTTAAGGTAGGCCACTTTATTGTCAAGACTTTTTGTTTTTAAAATGTTTCCTGCGACAAATATTATCAAAGCTATCAGGTAGATTATTGATGGTATAACGAAATGTTTATAATCTGCTTTTTTGTCGTCTTTGAAAATATTATAGCTTAAGTCAGAAAAGTTGTAATCGTTCAGCTTGCTTGTTTTGCCTGATTTGTTAGGTATATAAACTATATCTTCGCTAATTTTTATTTCAACGTTTTTATAGAAAATTGAAGTCTTTTCCCCTTTAATATAAAGCTCAATAGCAGGGGTTGAGACTTTTTTTGCTTTTTGAAGGATAACACTGTTAAAATTTAAAAATTTTTCAGAAGGGATTGCAGCTATTAGTTTATTATTTTTAACAAGATATATTTTTTCAAGAAATTCTTCAGGATAACTTCCGCTAAGATAATTTTTTATAATTAGTTTTAATTTTGATGTTTTTGGAAGAGAATCATTAATTGTTTCATAGAAAAAGTATTCATCGTGCAAAAGTAAACAGAAAGGCTGGTCGGATAAAATTTTATTCGCATCTGTTTTTTCCCCGTTGATGTCGTAGAAGTTTCCGGTGATATCAACAAAATAAATTTTTTCAGAAATAGTTTTCATTTAACCCTTTAAAAAAAATTAAAATTCCTTCTTTTTTGTTAATCAATGAATGATAGTAAAACAAATTGTCGGATATTTCAATATTAATTCTTAAATAATAGTTATCTGACTTTACCGTTATATACTGAATAATAGCCTGGTATATGTCGTTGGGGATATTTGATGCTTTTCTTATTTCCGATATATCGTTAAATACTTTGCTTTCCCTGTATTTTATAATATCTTCAACATAAGGTGTTAGCTCCGGTATATAATAATTAAGGACATCTTTGGATGCAAAGTTGATGTTTATTTTTGTTTCACCAGTATCAGAAGTGAAAATATTTTTTAGTACATTATAAGAGCCATTGTCGACGATTAGGGAGGATTCATAAAAAGTTTCAAGGGGTTTGTTTTTTATGTTGAGTTTTCGTCCATAATATTCTATTTGCTCATTTTCCATCCCAAATGGCATATTTTCTGTATCATTGTCTATATAGTCAGCTAATTTATGAAGACTGGCAAGATTAATATTGTAATCAGCAACTATCTTTTCAAAACTTGAAATTATTCTTTTGCTCACATCGCTTGTGCTGTTGTAAAGATTGTTAATATTTATTTTACCATTAAGTGGTGTTACAGAAACATTTATAAAAATGTTGTCCTGGTTATATGAAAAAGGTGTAGCCCATATATCGTCCTGACTATCTGATTTGTTATTGTCATCTTTTAATATTTCAGCTACAGATGAGGCAGCTGTAGCTGCAACTATATTTGCCTGAAGTGTATTTTTGATGTTTGCCACTTTGGCGTAGCTTTCAGTATTTTTTTCGCTTAAGTATACGGATAATGCAAGTGAGGCGGTTAACAGTATCAGGACAATGAGAAGGACAGACCCCTTTTTGGTTTTCATCTGTTCAGATTACCTGCCACAATTTCGATATCGTCATTTTCGGTTACTACCTTGAATTTTAAAATACCTATTTTGTCAAATTCTTCTACGTATCTGTCATTATCAAATGCCAGAACATCGAAGTTTTTAACATTTTCAGCAAGTTTAAATTTTTCATACAGGCCTGTTTCTTCATTTTCCTCGATTCTATACAATATATTCTTTTCATATAAATATGTTACTTTTATGCTTATCATTTTATTGAGCACGAGAGTGTTCAAGGTTGAGAATGAAACTGTAGTGTTGCCAAATGAAGAACTTTTTAAGATGTTGTTATCTGTTACGGAAGTTATGTCGTCAGTTATCAATCTTGTCAGGTTATATTTCATATTAATCTTTTCAGATTCCTGTTTGGAACTGGCAGAATAATTAATTGTGGAGTTAAGTATGTTGTACACTGATACTATAACAAGTATTGAAATAAGAAATGCAATTAAAAGCTCTAATAAAGTAAACCCTTTTTTCATTTTTTTATAAAATAAATAAAATTTATCTCCTCATCAGTGTTGGATGATTTCAATAAACGCTGCTCCAATATATTGTAGATGTTGGCTTCAATGTTATCCGTTATATTGATATTCTGGGAGATTTTAGAAATATAATAGCTATTTGGGGATTTGTTTTTTATAAGCAAATATTCGTATGTTTGGTTGATTAACTGTAGTCTGTTTTTGGCACTTAACAGGGTTGAAAAGGAAAAGTTTATGAGATGATATATTCCCATTAGTGAAATTGCAGTAACAGAAAGTGCAATAAGTACTTCCAGAAGAGTAAACCCTTGCTTATTCAATGATTTCTACCCTCATATTTAATGAATCTGAAATAATTTTCATATCTTTGGACGTAACAATTTCAAAACTGTCGATGGCCCTGTCCGGATAAACTCCTAAATAAAACTCAAGTCCATTTTGATTGTTATCATTTATTTTCACTATATTAAAATTACCGGCATCTTCTATTTCGAAAGTATCGTTGTCAATTTTTAAAATGTTCGAACCTTTTAGCCCCTTTATAAAAACAGCTCTCTGCCTTGTGGCAGAGAGCTTGAAGGCTGAATTGATTACATTTTCAAATTGTTTTTTAACCGGATTATTTTCGGAATAATTTTCGACCACTTTAGGTACAATAAACATCATTGATATACCAAAAATGGCAATAACAACAAGAAGTTCTACAAATGTAAATCCTTTGTTCAAAAAATTTCCACCTAATTTATTTCATAGCTTTTAATATCAGCATCATTGTCCTGCCCACCCTCTTTACCGTCAGCTCCGAGTGAAATAATTTCGTAGTCTCTTTCGTTTTCGCCGGGAGACCTATAAATATAATTGTTTCCCCAGGGGTCTTTTGGTAAAGAATTTGTATCAAGATATCCACCTTTTTTCCAGTTTTTTGGGATTGGTTCCGTTTCAGGTTTTGTGATAAGTGCTTGAAGTCCCTGTTCGGTTGTCGGGTATATACCGTTGTCAAGTTTATACAGTTTTAATGCTGATTCTATGGTTTTAATGTCACTTTTTGCTTTGGTAATCCTTGCTTCATCTGGTCTGTTAATAATTTTTGGCAATAAAAATGTTGCAAGTAGTCCCAGAATTACAATTACTACCATGAGCTCAATAAGGGAAAAACCTTTTTTTACCATTATTCTATTCCTCCTCATCAGTTTAATGTTCCAAAAATCTTAACACATTTTTTTTTGATGTAAACAATATTCTAACTTTTATTTGAAAAATTCTTTTTATTGTGATAACAATACAAAATAAATTAAAGGTTTTTTTATTAAGGGATGTTGATGAATATAAAATTTATTCTTGTAACTTTTTCGTTGTCAATTTTGTGTATAACTTCTGCTTTTTCAATTTCCAGGTTTATCGAATATAAATATCAAAGTCCCGTAGTTAACTTGCCGATTGAAAATACGGGAATGGTAAATGATAAAAATAAAAGATTCTCCAATGAAGACATACTCAAGAGCAACCCCTTCAAATTAAAAGTAGAAGAAAATAAGCCAGCTCAAGAGTCAGTACAGGATATAAAAAGTGAAACAAATATCACTCTCCCTTCTGACAAATTATCAGCTCTTGGGTACGTTGATGATCAGGGACGTATTCTTGCACTTGTAAAACTAAATAACGACGTGAAAGTGTTTTCTTCTGAAAAAGAGGTTGAAGGGTATATAATTGACTATGTAGATAACAATACGATATTTGTAAGCAAAGGTGGTAAAGTTTATGAATTAAAACTTGAGAAAGATAACACTATAATAAGAAATTCTGTAAAAAAGCTGCCAACGCCTAATCCTTCTTCCAATAAAACTAACAATTACAAAATAAATAGACAGGAGATAGAAAAACAATTAAAAGATATAAACTCTTTAATACGTACCGTTTTTATTTCTCCTTATTACAATAACAATGAATTTATAGGTTACAGGATAAGCAGAATGACCAGGGATTCTATACTAAGAAAAATAGGTATAAATCCCGGGGATGTAATAGTAAGAATAAACGGTGATTCTGTTGAAAACCCCCAGAGAATGATGGAATTGTTGTCAAAGATTTCAGATGTTACAGCTGTCAGTATCGATATTCTGAGGAGAGGGCAGAAACAGTCGGTTTTTGTTGAAATACAGTAGATAAGACTTAGAGGTGTATAAATGAAGAAAATTTTATTGATAATAATGGTTTTTTTTAGTTTTTCAGTTATGGCTGAAGATATTGATGCACAGTTTAAAAATGTCAGTCTTAAAGATTTTTTATTATTTGTTTCGGAATTTACAGGGAAATCGGTTGTTTATGACGAAAATAGTATTTCAGGGAATATTACAATACAGAGCAATTCAAAATTATCTAAAGATAATCTTATCGAAATAATGCATTCTGTTCTTTCTGTAAACGGTTATTATGCCATTGACAAGGGAACATATTATCAGATTGTAAAAAAACAGGATATCAGGGAATATAATGAAGATTTTTATGATGGAAGTAAGAAGAGCGCTACAAATTTTGTAACGGCACTCATTACGTTTGACAATCTTGATCTGTCAAGGGTAGCCCAAAGTCTTGCCACTATAAAATCCAAATTTGGCAACTTTCAAATAGTAAAAGATGTTAATGCAGTGGTGGTAAGTGATGAAACAGAAAGAATAATAAAAATAAAAGATATATTAAGGACAATGGAAGAATATGCCAATGATTTTATTTTCAAGAGCTTCAGTATAAAAAATTCTACAGCATCAGCAATAGACAACAAATTGAAGGAATTTTTTAAACAATTTGCCATACAAGGCATTCTTCCTTTTAACCCGGTAATAATATCAGACGACTATTCAAATACCCTTATTGTAGGTGCAAAGCCAAAAGACATTGAGAAGGCTGAATATCTTATTGATAAGCTTGATAGCAACACAGATGTATCAGCGGTCAAGCCACAAGTGTATAGGATAAAAAACGTTGCTGCAGAAGATGTGGAAAAGATTTTGAATAAGCTTCTTGCGACATCTGTTGATCCCAAAAAACAGGCGCCAATAAGCTCCAAGGTTGCCTCTGACAAGTCGACTAACTCAATTATTGCTCTTGGTGATAAAGAGTTATATGATAATATAGCTTCTTTAATAGAAAAACTGGATGTGCCACGTAAGCAGGTTTATATAGAGGCATTGATTCTTGAAACATCAATAGAAAACGGTGCAAACTTTGGCGTTGAGTGGCTTGCTGGTGGAGGGAATTCAAATATGGCAGGCAGTGCAGGATTTTTGAATAACGGTAGTTTGACAAATTTTCAGGCTCCGGTTTTGGATGGCAATTCTCCAAACTTTGCTGCACTACCCGGAGGATTTACGGCAAGTATTCTCGGAAATATTATAACTTACGAAGGGGTTAAATTTCCAACCCTTTCCGCACTTGTTAATTTTGTTAAAACTGACAGTGCTATCAACATAATATCAAATCCACAGATTTTGACACTTGATAATGAAGAGGCTGAAGTTTTCGTTGGTGAAAATAGGCCGTATCTTACCAGTACAAAGTTTGACACTAACAATAACCCCATACAATCCTATGATTACAGGGATGTAGGTATAAGATTGAAAGTTACCCCTCATATTTCTGACAACAACACTCTGACGCTGAAAATAGACCAGGAAGTTAAAAAGGTGATTGCAAATGCCACTTCTACTGATCTTACTGCTCCCATTACTTTGACCAGACAGACCAGGACAAATGTGGAACTGATAAATGGTTATACAATGGTGATAAGTGGCCTTATCGGAGACGATACATCTGTTTCAAATTCTGAAGTACCAGGCCTGTCGAAGATTCCTCTTCTTGGCTGGCTTTTCAAGTCAAGGAATAAGAGTAATTCAAAGACAAACATGATGGTATTTATCTCTGCCCAGATAATAAACACAAGAGAGGATCTTGAGTTGATAAACTCTGAAAAAAGACAGTACATGCAGATGATGAACAAAAATCACCAGATGCAGTTAAACGGAAAGTGAAATGGAAAATGTACAGGCTGATTTGAAAAAAATTGTATTCGAAAATTATCAGAAATTTCCGGATAAGACAAACTTTGTGCCGTTTTTTGAAAAGGATAAACCTGTAATTTATTTTGCTGACAATGATGGTTTCAAAAAAGCGCTTTTTTTTGTGAAAATGGTTGGCATAGAAGCAGAAATTGAGGAGACTGATAGAAAAAAAATACTTGAGATTCTGGAAGCTGTTTCAGGAGATATGAACATTGATGTTGATACTGAAAGGATGGATGAGAGTGAGTCTGTTGAGGACATTCTTTCTGCCACATATCAGGATGCGCCTATAATTAGCCTTGTTAATCAGATAATTGTAAATGCAGTAAAATCGGATGCAAGTGATATTCATTTTGAAAATCTTGATGATTTTTTTATTGTCAGATACAGAATAGACGGCAGTCTAAGAACGGTCAGAAAATTCAAAAAGGGGATACACTCCCAAATCATTGCAAGATTAAAAGTTATGGCGATGCTTGATGTTTCTGAAACCAGAAAACCACAGGACGGCAGAATCAATATTAAGGTTGGTAACCGTGAGGTGGATATGAGGGTCTCTACGGTACCTTCCACAAAAGGTGAAAAAGTTGTATTAAGAGTGCTGGAAAAGACAAAAGGATTGATAAGACTTGATAATCTTGGTTTGCCAGTAGGGTTTGCTGATAAATATAAAAGTTATATCAAAAAACCCAATGGTATAATTCTTGTAACAGGACCTACCGGAAGTGGTAAGACTACAACACTTTATGCATCATTATTGGAGCTTGACAGAGAGGTTAAAAATATCGTCACTATTGAAGACCCTGTTGAATACCAGATAGAAAAGATTACACAGGTACAGGTTAATCCGGTTGTAAATCTTACATTTGCTTCAGCAATTAAATCTTTCTTAAGGCAGGATCCTGATGTTATTCTTGTAGGTGAAATAAGGGATGAAGAGACTGCCAAAGCAGCTGTGCAGGCATCCCTTACCGGTCATCTTGTATTGTCCACATTGCATACGAATGATGCTCCAACTGCTATCGCAAGGCTTATAGATATGGGGGTAGAGCCGTTTCTTGTGGCCTCATCTCTTATGCTGGTTGCTGGCCAAAGACTTGTAAGAAAAGTATGTGATAATTGCAAAACAGAGAAGATTATTGATGACTCTGAGAGGAAAATGTTTGGCAGTACAAATTTTGATATAGAAAAATACTTTATCGGAAATGGATGTGAAAAATGCATGTTCACAGGATATAAAGGCAGGGCAGCTATATTTGAATTTCTTGAAATTAATGACGAAATTAGAAAACTTATTACTTCAAAAAGCAGCTCAAAAGATATTGAAAAAGAAGCCAGAAAAATAGGATACAAGTCTCTTGTTGAGGAAGGTTTAAGACTTGTTAAAGAAGGGAAAACTACTTTACAGGAAGTTGTTTCGGTGACAATGGTTGAGTAAGGAATATGCCTGTATATACCTATATCGGAATAAAATCTGACGGTTCCAAAATAAGCGGGACATTGGAAGCTTCTTCAAAGAGCATTCTTATAAATATTTTAAAGGGACAGGGGGTTTTTCCGGAGGAGATATCTGAAGTATCCTCAAAGAAGAAAAGTTTTAGTATTGCTCTTCCCTTTTTGTCAAAAAAAAATCTGCCAGATATTTTTTTCCAGCTATCCACTCTTTTAAAGAGCGGGGTTGTGTTGACTGAAGCTTTTAAAATAACAGGCAATCAATACTCTTCAAGATATTTGAAAAAGACATTGCTTGATATTTCATCAAAATTAAGTGGCGGGCAGAAGCTTTCCAGCGTGCTTGAGAATCACCGGAATCTTTTTAGTGAAACCCATATAAACATAATCAAAGCGAGCGAAAATATAGGAAGGCTTGCCGAGTCGCTTGAGAATATTGCAAAATATGAAGAGGATAGAAAGAAAAGCTTAGATAAAATAAAGATGGCAATGGTTTATCCCCTGATAGTGTTAAGCGTAGGCTTAGGTGTAGTTGGATTTTTGCTTGCTTATGTGGTTCCCAAAATGGAAAACATATTTGTTTCTGTAAACAGAAAATTACCATTGTCAACGGAGTTTCTTATCAATACCGGAAATTTTATCAAACATTACGGTTATTTATTGGTGATATTAATATTGGCAGTTTTTTTTACAGGAAGATTTGTTTTGAATAAAAATAAAAATTTAAGACTTAAAATTGATAACAAATTGTCAAATATCAAACTTGTAGAGAATCTTAATTTATACAGATTTTGTGAGACTATGGCATTTCTTCTAAAAGAGGGTGTTGTGTTGGTTTCTGCAATAGAGATTGCTTCAGATACCCTTAACAATATGTATTATAAGGACATTTTAAAAAGCGCTGCTTTAGATGTAAGGATGGGGAAATCTTTTTCTGAAAGTATTGCATCAAAAAAAGGTTTTTCTGAGATTGTTGCTGCAGCCATTAAAACCGGTGAAAAAACTGGCAACCTGCCAATGATTTTTGAAAGACTTTCCTCTTTTTATTTAAAAAGGATAGAAAAACTGACTTCAGTATTTCTATCGGTGGTTGAGCCTGTTTTTATACTGCTTCTTGGTCTTGTAGTTGGTTTTATAGTAATTTCTATTATGTCTCCTTTATTTGAATTAAATACTTTGATAAAATAGGATAAAAAACGGAGGGCTATGTGAAAAGGGATGAGATTAAACATTATAATGGCAAAGACGGTAAGCCCGCATATATAATCTACAAAGATAAAGTTTATGATGTGACAAACAGCAGGTTTTGGAAAAATGGTGTCCATATGAACAGACATAAAGCGGGCGAAGATATGACTGACTTTATTTCAATGGCACCCCATGGGGATGACTTGCTAAAAAGGGATAATATAAAATTTGTTTGCGACCTTGAGCCAGAAGTGGTCGAGGAAGACAAAAAAGACAAACTCAGAAGGCTTTATGCGAGATATCATCCGCATCCGGTTTTTATACATTATCCTATGGGTATATTGTACTTTGGAGCTTTTATGCTGCTTTTATACATTTTTACAAGGCAAAATAGTTTTGAACTTGCAGCTTTTTACTCCCTGATATGCGGTACACTTTCGATATTTCCTGCAATTTTATCGGGTATTTTGAGTTGGTGGCTCAATTATGAAATGACTATGACAAAAATATTTAGAAACAAACTGTTATTTTCAGCCATACTTAGTGTTTTTTGTATATTTATAAGCTTGCTTAGGCTTTTCAACCCCGAAATTGTTACTAATGAAAGTCTGTTTGCAATATACTGTCTTGTGTATTTCCTGTCAATTCCTGTACTGACTTTAATTGCCTACAATGGCGGTAAAATTACCTGGCCAAATTAGGGAGGAAAATATGGAAAATTTATCTAAAAAAGAAAAGATAAAAGCTCTTGAAGAGATGATACAGGTGGTTTTAATAAGGATTCCGAAAGAGATTGAGGCGATGAGATTTTATCTTTCTGCTGCTGAAAAGTCTGTTACTCAGGCATCAAAAGAGCTTTTTATTAATCTTGCACAACAGGAGAAAGGGCATGAGGCTGAGCTTAAAAGGATACTGGAGGATTTAAAACAGCAATTAGCAGAATTAAAGAAAAGTTAACCGTAAAATATTTGATATATTTTGAGCATAGATAATTTGAACGTTTGTGGTATAAAATCCAAAAATTTATTTTGATTTTTTTCTAAATAGTGTTATAAAACTGCGATGATTTGGAGCTGAGCAATGCTTAAAATATTTGGTCGCAGTTTTCTTAAAAAAAGAAAAAATAATGACCCTGTTGTTGAATATGTCATAAAAATATGTAATTCTTACAACAAAAAAGATTTTATGGGGATTGATTTGCATGATGCAGAGTTTGCTGTCGTAGATACAGAAACAACCGGTCTTGACATAAATACTGCAAAAATTATCAATATTGCCGCAGTTAAAATTAAAAACTTCAAGATTATTGATTACTACAATACTTTTATTAATCCCGGCAAGAAAATTGACCCTCAGTCGATAAAATGGCATGGTATTACTGACGAGATGGTGCATGATAAGCCGTATGTGGTGGAAGTGATTCCTGAGTTTTTAAAGTTTATTAAAAATTCGGTAATTGTAGGTCACCATATAAAGTTTGATATGGATATGATTTGTAAAGAATTGTTTGAAACATATGGATGCACTCTCAAGCAAAGGTGTCTTGATACTATGTTTATCTATACGAGGGGTGTTATAAAAAGAGATGACCATGTGAGCCTTGATTTTTTACTCGATTTATACAAAGTAAAATGTATTGGGCGGCATACCGCCCTTGGTGATGCGATGGCAACAGCCGAAGTTTTCAATAAAATGATTATGCATATTTCCGGTGAGTACAAGAAA